>JANPGA010000451.1:0-4907 GCA_031423735.1 Bacteroidota bacterium
CAAGGACTTCATTGTGCGTCCAGAGGACGCACAATGAAGCCTTAGCTGTTATCAGTAGTTGCTCATATTAAGTCTGTGATGTGAGATACTCCAAGACGACGTAAACACTCTGCTTGTCCAGCATGATATAAAGGATTAACAGGATAATAGGAGAAACTATTTTCATCAATAATATTCTCGATATTGAAATCATTATCGACTATCGTATTTTCAAATAATTTATACATTGAACATTCCGCAGCAGCAACTATTTTAAGTTTTTTATCAACGACTCCAGGTGAGATTGCTACATTAAAACCTTCGCCATTTACTCTTACACTTGGATATATTACGCCGCTTAGTCCTCTTCCCAATAACGATTCAGTAAATGTTGCAGATAGTAAATAGTCGTAGTCGGATATTGGATTCGGTTTTCCAAATTCAATAGCAAAAAAATCACAGACTTAAATCGTTGCTGATTTGCGTTCGGGAAAATCCTCTAAAAATTTCTCATAGTCTGTGTACAACTCTCTTGTATATGAACTACTAGTGTGATAGTTTTTATTTTGAATAATAGCAAATAATTGAATATCATCAATTACTTCCCAAATGCCATATGTAATTTTTTGGTATCCTTTCGTTGTTTTATCTCTCAACCATGAGAGAACTTCAAAAGTACTTACCACCGTAATATTTTTTAATTCATCTGGTAATGCATTATCAGGGATAAGTGAAGCATAAAACATAGTTTGGTATGGCGAACTTGCTCGTTGATATGATGTATTAAATTTTTGTGGCTTATATGATAAGTCAGCTCGACATTGAAATCGTTCCGAATTATAATTGGGACGCGCTCGTAAAATGCTCTTCCCAGCATGTAATGTTACAACCATTCCCCCAATTCCACCCACTTTGTCAATAAGCGATCTTGCTTCTGTGTATGGATATAGTGATAAATCAAGATGTTTAAGTTCTGAAATAATTTCTTGAGCTGTTTTCATAATAAAATTAGTGCTAACGTCTTATATCCGAACCTACTTTCATTCATCCAACAAACCGATTGTTGGCAATACGCAAAGGGTTCCATCTTCCAAATATAAACTATTTTTAATCCAAGCATTTTGTTCTATATGTGTTCAACTCTGGCATTAAAATTTCACCACCGAACTAGTCAGTAAAATTCAAAAACTTGAAAAATTCATCGAAAAAGGCTTCCAACATCTGCTTTTAAAAGTGAAATTATCGGTAATTTCACGCATAAAAAACACGGCTGATTTACTGGGAAATATTTTTTTCAACTGTTTTCTAATAAGTAAAATTGACAAATTAATCTATACAAACTTTGTACCGCATAGCCATAACTAATTGAATTACAATAGTAATGACTTACTGTATCGGGAAATTGAAAGATTACAAAATAAAGCCTCTTTAATTAGTTGGAATTTTTATAGCAAAAAACGAACATCGGTAAGCTCTTTTCCAATTTGCTGAACTCCTTGTAAAATACGTTGAGTTTGTATTGCTGATGGTTTTTTTATGCCTTTGATATATTGCGCCAAAAGACTTTGGTTCATTCCGATTCGCTCCGAAAGTGCCTTAGCATTGATAACTTTATAAAAATCGAAGAAGCTTTCTAAATCATATTTAAACTGTATTTCCTCAATAGTGTAAATAAAGCCTTTGTTTTCAAAAGCAAGATTTACAGCCTCAATAATATTTTGTTTGATATCCTCAAAAGTTTCCCCTTCGGTTGCAATAAAATTTTTATTAATCAAAGTATTTGCACTATACCCTGAATCCTCCTTTGTTACTGTTATTTTAATTTTCGGCTTATTCATCTTTTTGTAATTTTAATATTAGCCTGTTTTAATATTGCTGTTAACAAACCCTTTTTGACCTCTTTACCCGCATGAAAAGGTACAGTTAATTGTTCTGACTTTGAAGGATGTTGCATAATAATATTGCTCCCCTTTTGTCTTACCTCAAACCACCCATTCTTTTTTAGAATCCTAAAGAGTTCGTTGTATTTCACAAAGACAAAAGTAATAAATTTATTACTTAAATGCAAGTGTTTATTTGATTTTTTTACAAAATCTATAATTTCCAAAATGACCAATAGAAATTGCTAATTAATCTACTTTAAAGAATTTAGTGGATTCCGCGCTAAAGAGGCCCACCAATTCAGCGGCAAAATGACCCACCATAAGCAGATGGATGCTTATCTATTTTAGAAGCCTAAAAAACCTCAAATTACAGCATGCTTTGGATACCCGAAAATTGCAGGAAAATGAAAAAGCGAATCTTTGTTTTGAGCAAACAAAGTAAAATTTTAAAGCATTTTGCTTTTTTAAATTCACCCAGTAGTTCAAATTAATTGCTAAATCCGGTAACTCACCCAATCATAACTCTTCGTTCAACCGAATTATTGACGAAGACAAACACATTTCGTTATTACTGACTAATTGCTAGTACATATACCCGAAAAGATATAAACACTTCATTATTTTTAATATTATACCCGAAATGGTATAAAATTAGATTAAAGTAACATACTTATACCGTAAAGGGTATAAATAGTTAAATATAGCTTATATTTGCACCCTAAAAGGTATAAAATAATGAATTTATCATCATTTTTAAAACAAAAGCGGAGCGAATCCGGGCTAACCCAACCAGAGCTGGCCGAAAAAGCAGGAGTAGGATTAAGATTCGTACGGGATTTAGAGCAAGGTAAAGAAACCCTTAGATTAGACAAAGTGAATCAGGTTTTATATCTATTTGGATATGAAATGGGGCCAATAAAATTCGAACAAAAACAACAACCAACCAGTAACAAAAATGAGAAGGGCAGAAATAAAAATGCGTAATGAATTAGCGGGATGGTTGAGTGAAGATGAAAATGGATATCATTTTCAATATGCATCTGCCTACCTTCAATTGAAGGATCCAAAACCTGTTAGCCTGACTCTTCCGCTTCAGGAAAAAGAATTTACGAGCAAAGTATTGTTCTCATTTTTTGATGGATTAATACCTGAAGGATGGCTCTTGGACATTGCTGAAAAGAATTGGAAACTGAACCCTAGGGACAGAATGGGGCTACTCCTAGCCTGTTGCAAAGACTGTATTGGTGCAGTAAGTGTTCACCCGTTAATAGAAAATGAAGCATGAACAAGAGATGTCTATACTGTTACCAAATCCTGATGGAAAATGAAACTGATTTTCATGCGCGCTGCAGTAAAAAGATCTTTGGACTGTCCATTCCTCCTGAATTACCCTATTCAGAAAATAATATGCATGAATTGGCATCTCAGGTCATCAAATCACAATCCACAGTTACAGGAGTACAACCTAAATTATCACTTCATCTGGCATCTACAAAGCAGCCAAACTTAGCAAAACGATTCACAATTGTAGGTATGTGGGGAGGCTATATTCTAAAACCACCTACTCTTCATTATCCACACTTACCGGAAGTAGAAGATTTGACAATGCATTTGGCAAACATTGCAAAGATTAAGGTGGTTCCGCACAGCCTTATTCGATTATCATCGGGTAATCTGTCTTATATTACCAAAAGAATAGATAGGGTAAAGAAAGAGAAACTCAGCATGGAAGATATGTGTCAGCTTACAGAAAAACTCACTGAAGACAAATACCGTGGATCTCATGAACAAGTTGCTAAAGCCATTTTAAAATTCTCTTCAACTCCGGGTCTAGATGTCATCAATTTTTTTGAATTAGTTTTATTTTCCTTCCTCACAGGCAATGCCGATATGCATTTGAAAAACTTCTCGCTAATAGATCAACCAGATACCGGTCCAGTTTTTTCTCCGGCCTACGACTTAGTAGCGACTACTTTAGTAAACCCAGCTGATGATGAAGATTTGGCATTAACACTCAATGGCAAGAAGAAAAAAATCAACCGAAATGATTTTATTGCCGCGTTTAACACTCTAGGATTAGATACAAAGCAACAGGATAATATTTTCAAAAAAATGGAAAAAGCAAAATTAAGCTGGTTGGAGTTTATTGACATCAGTTTTTTAAATGATGAACTGAAAGCGAAATACAAAGAATTAATACAAGTCCGATTCGATAGACTAATGTTATAATTAACAACCACTATTTAACTGTAATTTTCCTAAAAAGGTAAAAAGTAGGTAACGTAGTTAATGAACTTATTTTAAGAATATTAAATTGAAAATTTAAATTGACTAACTAAGCTACTAACCATGATACTAACTAAACTATTAACCAATTTTCAGTACATTTTAAGGATTAATCCCGTAATAAAACTTTATTTATTCCGGAAAAGTTACCGTTAATGATCCAAACTTGGACTTACTTTTTTCGGGAAGTAAAACCACCCATCAAAAAAATTAATTCAAAATTATAATTTCATTCAATAAATTGGCTGGAAAAGAAATAGTATTTATGTTTTAGTTAGCAAAAACCAATTATTTCCTGCCATTTACTAATTCTGGATTACCCATTTTACCAGACTGATAATCACTATAACATTTTTTAATTTCAGCTTCCGAATTCATTACAAAAGGACCGTAGGCATATACTACTTCATTAAGGGGCTTCCCTCCTAGCATCAAAATTTCTGCATCGTTGGCACTAAACAATTCCACTTCTCTTCCGTCTCTCTCATATAAAACTACTTGATTGCTTTTTATCTCCTTACGACCCACTGTTTCAATTTTTCCATTGATGACATAAACAAAGGCATTGTGTGTAGGGTCTACTGGAATGTTTAGTTTACAACCCGCTTTCATTTTAATATGAAAATAAAAAACAGGGTACATCGTTTCAATCATTGAACGAGCGCCAAATAGCTCTCCTAGTACAATTTTAGCAGTATAATCTTTAGCATTAATTTCCGCCATTTTATCCGAATGAAAAATATTTGTTGATGGCTCAAT
>JANPGA010000452.1:0-17820 GCA_031423735.1 Bacteroidota bacterium
TTTGGATTTTAATGCTTTTTGCAGCTTTTACAATAAATGATAAATGGAATAGGATTTTTATTTACCTAACAATTTTTGTTACATCGGGTTGTATAATGTATTGGATCGGTTTTGAAAAATTAAATTTATTTTTTGTTGGAAAACTACAATGGTTTAAATTAACTGGTTGGATAACTCTATTGGGGATTATTCCCTTGACAAGGTACTTGAGTTCGATACCAAAATTTAACTTTTTTTGTGATAAATTTTTTACCAATTTTCGATTGATGATTTGGCCTATTTCTGTATTGATGATATTAGTAATATTTAATTCGTCATTTATACCAATTACTAAATTTCAAAACAGATATCAAATTGGGAATTACACTAAAACTGATTTAAGTAAATTTCATGATTGGATTTCTAAAAATACACCCATTGATTGCGTTATTCTTCCTATCCCTGATGACGATAGTTTTCTTTGTGAAGCACAACGAAGTATTCCCGTTGGGTTTAAAGCTATAATTCACGAGCCTTTTTTCATGCTTCCGTGGTATCGTCATTTCAATTCAGTTTATGGAGTAGGCTATTTGTTGAGTAAGAAGGATCAGAATGTTCTTAAAAGAGCAATGGAAATTTATCCAAGCAGACCTGATTCCCAGGTTATATCTCCAGTTAAAATTGATTTTAGAGTTTGGGATACTAGTTTAACATCTAATTTAATGGTCAAGGATAAATATATCGTTCATCAAGAAGGAAAGTTTATTCTGACTAGCTTTATTAAATAGGTTTGAATTTGTAGTTTATATTTTATTAAATATTACTTACCAATCATTTGAAAGAATAGTAGTTTCTTCGTAATTTTGTAAGATAATAAATGTAAATCCAAGAGTTAAAATGAGAATCCGTGTCCCTAATTGGATTTATATTATTTTTATAAATCTCCAAATTCTAATTAGTCCACTCATTGCGCAGGATCATCGTTGTGCCACTATAGATCTTCAAAAAGAATTTTTCAAAGCAAATCCACTCGAAAAGTTGAAAATTGATTCAATCGAGAATCGTAAATTGAATGCAAACGTAATTCAACGAAATAATTCTTTTGTTTCCGGTATTATCGAAATTCCAGTTGTCGTGCACGTAATTTATCATTCTAACATTGAAAATATAAGTGATGAACAAATAAAATCACAAATTGATGTTCTTAATGAAGATTATGCTGCAATAAATTCTACCATTTTAGATATTCCTTCAATTGCTTGGAAAAATATTGTAACTGATAGTAAGATTCGATTTCGATTAGCTCAACAGGATCCTAATGGTAATTTTTCTACTGGCGTTACTAGAACTTATACAATCAATTCATCATTTTTATATAATGATTCCTCTATTTTTTTAGATGCATACGGAGGTAAAAGTGCTTGGCCTGATAGTTCTTACTTAAATATTTGGGTATGTACAATTGAAAATAATGTGCTTGGTTTTGCCGCATTGCCTGGTACTGCAAATTTTCGTGATGGAATTGTAATTAATAATATTGCATTTGGCCGAAAAGGTATTGTGAAAAAGCCTTATAATTTTGGAAGAACTTCAACACACGAAATAGGTCATTGGTTAAGTATGAGGCATATTTGGGGTGACGACAATGGAGCATGTACCGTTGATGATGCAATTTTAGATACTCCTAATCAAGGTGATTCACATTTTCGTTGTCCAGTGTTTCCAGATGTAGATAATTGTACTACTGTTTCACCTGGAGTTATGTATATGAATTATATGGATTACACAGATGATAAATGTATGATGTTTTTTACCCCTGGTCAGTCTAATAAAATGTATTCAACCTTAAAGTTGGATCGTGGATCGATTTCTTCTTCTATTGGAGCAATAGAATTAAATACTATTAGTAAGGAATTGTCTATTGATAGTATTCTTTCTCCAGTTACATCTGTTGCAGATAGATGTTTTATTCCTTCTATTAAATTAAAAAATATTGGAAATATTCCAATTAGTAATATTCCTATTTTGTATAGTATTAATGGCGGAATTCAAAAAGACTATCTCTTTACTGATACAATTAAGCCTCATACCACGATTGTTTTGCCTCTTCCAACTATTTCAGGAGAACTGGGTGATAATATATTTGAAGTAAAAATTAACATTAATGATAGCAATAACGTTAATAACTATTATAGTTCTAGTTTTAAAATAAATTCATCCGTAAATTCCAATTGTGAGAATTCTGGAATTGTAATTTATCCTAACCCTGTTAATGGAAATGGAGGATTACATGTTAAAGTTAATTTCGCTGAAAGTCAAAAAAGTTCTATAAAATTATATAATCTTTTAGGGCAAGTAATGAGTGAAACTAATTCAAATATTAATCCTGGAGATTCATTTAATATTCCTCTACATGGATTTAGCTCTGGATTATATATTCTTAAAATTGAAGGAGAGGTGCATACAGAGTCTGTTAAATTTATTTTTTTACAACAATAGATGATATGAAAAATTAATAATTAAGAAAATGAGTTCTATTTTGATTGAAAATATTTTAAAGTCTGAAAATTCTAATTTACGTGCTATTTCTGCTAAAGTAATTGAAGGAATTCGAATTACAGATGTTGAGGCCCTATGGCTTTTTAAGGAATGTGAAATTTCAACCCTTGGCGTATTGGCGAATTATGTTCGTGAAAAAAAGAATGGACAACTTACTTATTTTAATAGGAATTTTCATATTGAACCTACAAATATTTGTGTTTTTGCATGTAAGTTTTGTGCTTATTCTCGTGAATATAAAAAGCGTGAAGACGGTTGGGAGATGAGTATTGAGCAAATGGTGAATTTGGTTAAAGAGTATGATGGAAAAGCAATCACTGAAGTTCACATTGTAGGTGGCGTTCATCCAAAAATGGATGTTTATTTTTTTGGTGAAGTTTTGAAGAAAATTAAGTCCCATCGACCGGATCTGCATATTAAAGCTTTTACCTCGGTAGAACTAGATTATATGTTTCGAAAGGGTAAGATGTCAATAAAAGAAGGTTTGCAATATCTTAAAGAAAATGGTTTGGATTCAATTCCTGGAGGCGGAGCTGAAATTTTTGATGAGAAAATTAGATTGGAAATTGCTGGTGATAAATGTGATTCTGCAAAGTGGTTGGAGATTCATGAAACTGCTCACGGTTTAAGTATCCGTAGCAACGCAACTATGCTGTATGGCCATATTGAAACGTATGAACATCGCGTAGATCATATGCGACGCTTACGTGATTTGCAAGATAAAACAGGTGGGTTTCAAACCTTTATTCCATTGAAATTTAGAAATGGTGATAATGATATGAGTAATGTAGAAGAAGTTTCTCTACTTGAAGATTTAAGGACTTATGCAGTTGGGCGTATTTATTTAGATAATTTCGGTCACGTTAAAGCATATTGGCCAATGATAGGTCGTTCAACAGCTCAATTAACCCAATCCTTTGGTGTAGATGATTTGGATGGAACGATTGATGATTCAACAAAAATTTACTCAATGGCAGGTTCAGAAGAACAAGTTCCTGTGCTTACAACAGATCAACTAGTTGAACTAATAAAAAATTCTGGACGTATTCCTGTTGAAAGAGATACTCTATATAATATTGTTAAAAAATACGAAGTATCAGAATTAGTTTAGTGTTATTCCATTGCCTTTTTTAGTAAGTATATTGCAATAAACGAATAAATTACATTAGGAATCCAAACAGATACTACTGGAGAAACACTTCCATTTGTTGCAAAGGTTGTACTCACTTGCATAAACATAATATAAGTGAAACTTAATAATAAACCAATTCCAATTTGTACGCCAATTCCTCCTCGAACTTTTCTACTCGAAAGTGAAACTCCAATTATTGTTAAAATAAAAGTCGCAAAAGGGTAGGAGGTTCTTTTGTATTTTTCTACCAAATAAAATGGTAATTCTTCTGATCCACGAATTCTTTCTTGATCAATAAATGCATTTAATCTGGTTGCATCCATTGTTTCAATATAGTCAACTCTTCTGCTAAATTCTGCAGGGTAAAATCCAAAAGTTGTATCCATTCGAAATCCACTTCTCATTTTTTCTTTTTCACCATCAATTTCTCTAATAAAATAATTCTCGGCGGTCCATTTGTTTTTTAAACTATCCCATAAAATTCGTTCAGCTAAAAGTTTGTAAGTTAATTTACCTTGATCAAATTTCTCATAAGAAAACTGATAACCAATTTTATCAATATTGTTAAAACTTTCAAAATATATAAATTTACCAGGACTAATTTGTCGATGTACATTTTTATTTCGATATACAAATGGGTTTTTTATATATCGTGCTTCAAACGCCAGCCTTGTAGCATTGGAATGAGGAATTACATAAGTATTTAATGCAAGAGATATTATTGCTAGTACTCCAGCTGCGAACATATATGGAACCAATAATCGGCGGAAACTAATTCCACTGGCAAGAATCGCTACAATTTCTGTGTTGTTGGCAAGACGTGAGGTAAAAAAAATTACTGCAATAAAAACAAATAGTGGGCTAAATAAATTTCCAAAATAGGGTATAAAATTTAAGTAATAATCGAAAACAATAGCTTTCATAGGTGCTTGTCGTTCGATAAAATCATCAATCTTTTCGGAAATATCAAATACTATAGCAATCGCTATAATTAATCCTAAGGCAAAGAAAAAAGTACCTAAGAATTTCTTAACGATATAACGATCTAATATTTTTATTTTCATAATCTTTAATTTATAATTCAGAATTCAGAATTCAGAATTTATAATCTACAATCTACAATCTATAATCCACAATCTATAATCCACAATCTATAATCTATTATCTATTATCCACCATCCATTATCTATATTCCACAATCCATAATCCGCAATCCTTAAGCCAAAATCTAAAATCCAAAATCTATAATCCAAAATTCAAAATCCACAATTCAAATTTTTCAATTCTGAATTCTGAATTGTGAATTCTGAATTAACCAACTATAATCTATTACTAACTCTTCTAACCATATCCAGTTTCCATGTCGAGAATGTTCCTGCTAAGATATGCTTTCGTGCTTCTTTAACTAGCCAAAGATAAAAACCTAAGTTATGCAAAGTTGCAATTTGGGCAGCGAGTATTTCTTTTGATATTAACAAATGACGAAGATAGGCTTTGTTATAGGCAGTATCAACATAACAGGTTCCATCAGCTTCGATTGGAGAGAAATCTTCTTTCCATTTTTCATTACGAATATTGATAATTCCTTCCTTTGTAAATAACATTCCATTACGTGCATTACGCGTTGGCATCACACAATCGAACATATCAACGCCTAACGCTATTCCTTCAAGAATATTTGCAGGTGTTCCAACCCCCATTAAATAGCGTGGCTTATCTTTTGGAAGAATATCTGTCATCTGATCAGTAATCTCATACATCATTTCAGCAGGCTCACCAACTGATAAACCTCCAATAGCATTTCCTTCACGATCCATCGATGCTATAAATTCAGCACTTTGTTTTCGTAAGTCTTTATAAGTACTTCCTTGAACGATTGGAAATAATGTTTGGGAATGTCCGTAAAGTGGTGGATTATTATCAAAATGTGTACAGCATCTTTTCAACCAACGATGTGTTAACTCCATCGACTTTTTTGCTAAACCATATTCGCAAGGGTAGGGGGTACATTCATCAAATGCCATGATTATATCACCTCCAATACTACGTTGAATGTCTATTGCAATTTCAGGTGACAAAAAATGTTTAGATCCATCAATGTGCGACGAGAAATGAACACCTTCTTCTTTAATTTTTCGAAGATCACTTAAAGAAAAAACTTGGTAACCACCGCTATCAGTAAGTATCGGACGATCCCAACCAATAAATTTATGTAGGCCACCGACTTTTTCTAAAATTTTTGTGCCTGGACGTAAATAAAGATGATACGTATTTCCTAAAATTATCTGTGCTTGGATGTCGTTTGCTAATTCGCGCTGATGAACACTTTTAACGGTTCCCGCAGTACCTACAGGCATAAATATAGGCGTTTCAATTTTGCCATGATCCGTTTCAAGAAAACCTGCTCTTGCTTTACTAGCTAAATCTGTTTGTTGTAATGTAAATTTCAATTTATATTTTATAGTACGTTGATATGCGTATTGATGTTATTTTTTTCTTGACTTATCTCAGTGCTTGATTTTAAATCGATCAAATCACGAATTACTACTGAAGCACAAGCAGCACCGAAAGTTGCTGGAAGATATGAAATAGTGCCATACGCTGATTTTTTAAATCTTGTTCCATCCGTTAAGATGAGAGATTCTTTAATAATTTCTTCAGTTGAAAAAACAGCTTTAATTCCTGTTCGTATATCATGATTCTTTAGTCGTTTTCGAACCCATTGTGCTAATTTACATTCATGTGTTTCGCTGATATCTACAACTTTAATTTTTGTGGGATCCAATTTTCCACCAGCGCCCATCGAACTTACAATTCTTAATCCTTTGCGATATGCGGCTACTAAGGTTGTGATTTTTGGAGTAACAGAGTCGATAGCTTCAACTACATAATCGTAAGGGTAGGAGAGAAGGGTATTTACTTCAGCTGGATTGATGAAATCTTGTACAATATGTAATTTTAAATCGGGATTAATATCTAGCAATCGCTCCTTCATTACCTGTGTTTTATATTTCCCTTCAGTAGAAGATAACGCTGGTAATTGACGATTTCTGTTGCTCGCTTCCACTTGATCACCGTCAACGATTGTTAAAGTTCCTATTCCAGCTCGGCACAAGAACTCAGCAGCAAAAGAGCCTACACCACCTAATCCAATTACGATTACATGCGCTTTTTCGAGCGCATTTAGCTGATTTTCATCGATTAATAATGCTGTTCTGGATAGCCAGGAGCGATTAGCCATAATTGAATACCTTTAAAAATTGATGGTGAAGCAAGTCTTTTAATGAAGATTCGGAAGAATTTCTTAAGATTGCAGCACGTGCAAAGATAGTATTGATCGACACTTCTGAGGCATCCGTTTCAAGGAAAAATCTACCATCTGGAATAGAGGGTAAAACAGCTGTTGCCATTGAATCTTCTTTTAAAATAGCTTCGCCAAACGAAAAATAAAAGCCTTCATCCAACATTTGCTTAGCAACTGAAATTTTTACATTGAATCCATGCAAAATCCAAGGTTGTTTAGGTTTCAATTTTTTATGAAGAATTCTTAAATCATCAAATGCCTTTACACAATGAATGATAAGTGGTTTTTTTACTTCTTCCGAAATACGTACCATTTCTTCAAAGATGGAAATTTGAAGTTCGAAAAGTGTTTCACCTAGTCGATCTAGTCCAGATTCGCCAATGGCTAAAACGTTCTTTTTATTTGCGTAAAATTTAATGTTTCTTGAATCTTCTTGCGAATTTTCAATTCTGATATATCTTGGATGAATTCCAATCGAGAAAAGTTTTTTTTCTTCAAGCTCAGTACTAATACTATCAACATTAAGGAGATTTGTTATGGTTAGACAATCAGTTGAAATTAACTTTTTATGTGAATGAATATCGGTATAAATCATTGCTTTTGTGATTGTTGTTTCTCTTCATGAAATCTTCGAATTAATAATTCAGGACGAAAAATACTTTTCAATGTCCAATCTTTTTTTATCTCAATAATTTCTTCTTCTGTTAATTTCCACGAGGTAGATTCGTCATTCCGTAAACGTTGAGTGAGATCGTACAACATGATTGATGCTGCAACTGAAACATTAAAACTCTCTGAAAATCCTTGCATAGGAATAATTGCAAACTCATCTGCTTCTTGCAATAATATTTCTGAAATTCCGTCGCGCTCTTGTCCGAAAAATAGTGCAACAGGTTTAGAGATATCTAAATTATGAACCGCCTTATCAAAAATATGAGGAGTAGTTGCAACAATACGATATCCTTTTTTTCGGAGTGATTGAATACAAGCTAATGTATTATTTTCTGTTTCGTTATATCTGTTAATGGTTAGCCATTTATAAGCTCCGTTAGTTACATTTTTGGCAGGCTTGATGTATGATCCATTTTCGATCACATGAATATCTTGAACTCCAAAACATTCACAACTTCGCATTACTGCACTAGTATTATGGCCGTCGGTTGAATTTTCCATCGCGACAGTTACATGACGTGTACGATTTGCCAGAACACTGTTAAACCTTACTTTTCTTTCTTCTGAGATAAAGCCTAAAAGGTACTCCAGAAGTTCAAGACTAAAATCAGATGGATGCTGAATCATGTGGCAAAGATCGGAAGTTTCCTTTTAAAATTTTCATTACCTGATTTGCATAATTCCCAAAAGATAACGTTCTTTGTATTATGTAATTAGCATAACTTATTTTACGCAATGGAAAAAATTGAGAATCCCTTTCCCGTTATCGCTTATCACAGCCCTGAATATTTTTGTAATCGGGAAAGTGAAACAGCGCAAATTTTAGAAGGAATAAAAAATGGCAGAAATACTACTGTTACCGCTCTTCGGAGAATGGGAAAAACTGGTCTCATCCACCATGTTTTTCAGCAGCAAAAAGGGAAGAAGGGAGTCCGTTGTTTTTATCTCGATTTATATCCAACTACTTCTCAAGCTGATTTAGTAAAATTACTTGCTAAAAGTACACTCGGAAAACTTGATTCTAATCAAATAAAATTGATGCGCGAATTAGCTAATTTTTTTACGCATCTCCGTCCTGTTATTCAGTATGATCAAATGTCGGGAGCTCCTTCTGTTGAGTTTACTTTAGATGCCAACGTACAAGCTGAACATAGCTTAGAACAAGTATTCGCTTACCTCGAAAAACAGCCTGGTCAGATTGTGCTTGCTTTTGATGAATTTCAACAGATTCTAGAGTATTCGGAGAAAAATACGGAAGCATTATTGCGAACTTTTGTTCAAAAAGCGAAGAATATCCGTTTCATTTTCGCTGGAAGTCATAATTCAATGATGCAAGCTATGTTTCGTAACCAATCTCGACCATTTTATCAGTCGACAGATATGTTGAATTTAATTGCGATCGAACACGATATTTATCGTAAATTTATCATTGAGAAATTCGCTGAAGGAAAACGGAAGATTTCAGAAGCAATTGCAGATAGAATATTAGATTGGTGTCGCCATCATACCTATTATGTGCAGTTGCTTTGTAATCGTTTATACTCAAAAGGAATTCGACAACCTGATGAATGGTATTTAGAGCGATTGATGGTTGAAATTTTAGAAGAAAATTCATCTGTTTATTATAATTACAGGAAGCTTCTAACGGATAATCAATGGTTATTGATGAAAGCTATTGCTAGAGAAAATGGAGCACGCCAAGTGCTCGGAGGTGAGTTTATTAGAAAGCATGAATTAGGTAGCACAAGTTCCGTTCAAACTGCATTAGCCGCATTAATTGAAAAAGAAATGATTTTTGATGAAGAAGGTCGGTTTTATGTGTATGATGTATTGTTATCTCGTTGGTTAGAGCAACGATAGGGTAAAATAAAAGCTATAAAAATGCGGTTTAATGGATTAACACGAGATCGTTAATAAATGAACTAAATGAATAAAATGAATAAGTAATTAATTAGCTAAACTTGTAAAATGGAAACAACACTTAATGAACCGGAAATAAAGGCGCTAATTAGCCTTTTAGATGACACTGATAAGGATGTTTATTTTCATATTGAAGAGCGTCTTATTGGACTTGGAAGGGAAGTAATACCTATTTTAGAAGATGCTTGGTCAAATGCATTTGATGCGATGATGCAAAATCGTATTGAGTTTATCGTTCATAAAATCCAATACGATACTTTACTTGAAGATATTAAATTGTGGATTCATGCAAGTGATCATGATTTGTTGAAAGGAGCAATTCTAGTTGCTAAATATCAATACCCAGATTTAAACGAAGAGAAAATTTATCAAACAATTGCTCAAATTAAAAAAGATATTTGGATTGAATTGAATGAGAATTTAACGGCTCTCGAAATAATTAATATCGTAAATACAATTTTATTTAGTCAGTATGGTTTTGCTGGAAACACTACCAATTATCATGCGCCACAAAATTCATATATTAACTGTGTATTAGAAAGTAAAAAAGGAAATCCATTAGCATTAGGAATCATTTATCAAGTTGTTGCACAGCAATTAAATTTACCAATTTATGGTGTGAATTTGCCGGAACATTTTATACTTGCTTATTTAGGAAAACCCGACGATGAAAATCCTGACTTAGGAAAAGTTTTATTTTATGTTAATGCCTTTAGCAAAGGTTCTGTTTTTGGACATTCAGATATTGATCAATTTATTAAAAAGTTAAATTTAGAAGCTCAGGATAGTTATTATAATCCATGTTCTAATAAAGATATGATTCAACGAATGGTTCGTAATCTTACTTTATCCTATCAAAAACTTGGGGATACAGAAAAGGTAGAGGAGCTTTCGCGCATGCTGGAATTATTCGTTAATTAAAACCGTTATTAAAGTTTGATCATATCGAAATTAGTTTTATTTAGGGTTGATGAGTTCAAGCAGCACAGTATTTACATAAATTGCATTACAATCAACTGTTTTTATTAAATCAAAGGTTGGGAGATATTTTTTATATTCATCTAGTGACTCTTTATCATCAAATTCAATACATAATAAAATTGTTTTTTTAAGGTTTTCTGTGCTACCTTTCAATACTTCTAAATTTATTCCTTCAACATCAATACTTAGAAGCGAAATATATTCAAAGGTTTGATTTTTGAGTGCTTGATCAAGAGTTAAAACAGGAGTATACTCATGACGATAAATTTTTTCTCTACCTTGATTTACATCATTGTCTCGATTTAATAAAGAGCTTAATGCTGGTTCAATTGCTATATTAAACTTATGGATTCCACAACGATCACTTATGCCAATTGGAAATACAATATCTCGCTTTCTAAATCGCTGTAAAAGTGATGCCAGTTCAGAATTTGGTTCAATAAGTACACCATGATAGCCATTTTTATAAAGCAAATAAGTATTAGATGCTGCAGTTGGTAGAAATGCTCCTATATCGACAAAAATTGAGTTTTCTTTTGAAAGATTATTTTCCTTAAAAAACTTTAAAAAATATTGATCTTCTTGGAATTGAGAATACGATTCTCTATTTCTGAAATTCACTTCCATAAATGCAGTAAAAAAGCGTTTGTATTTACCTAAAAATGGAAATAAAGAAATAATGTAATCTATAATTTTTTTCATGGAACTTTGGAAGATATAAAATCTGTTTTTTTTTAATTATTAGCTATGAATTTACTTTTAATAAATATACATTTTAATAACTGCAAATTTAAGCAATTTACTTAAATTACTGATTGAAGAAATTTATTTCATTAATCGATCTACAATTACTTTTGCAGCATTTCCATCCCCAAACAACTGAACATTAAATTCAGAATTCATATGCGCAGTATCATGAACTGCATTTAGGATACTTTCAGTTTGAGTACCTGAAATTTTATTTAAAAGTTAAATTTAGAAGCACAGGAAAGTTATAATAATCCATGTTCAAATAAAGATATGATTCAACGAATGGTTCGGAATCTTACTTTATCTTATCAGAAACTTAGAGATACTGAAAAGGTAGATGAGCTTTCTAGAATGTTGGAGTTGTTTGGTTAAGAATTAACAAAGGGATTTGTTTTTTTTTATATTTCATTCTTTTATAATTTTACTAACCCAACGGTTGCTTTTGTTTGTTACAGTTATAAAATAAATTCCAGGAATTCCTCTGATACTAAATTGGGACGAGTTGCTAGCCATGTAAAATTTATCAACCTTTTGGCCAAATATATTTATTATATTTATTTCAGCTTCATTTATATTTTCAGGCAAAATAACGTTAAAAAAATCAAGGGTTGGATTTGGATATATCTGCAAATACGAAGGCAAGTCAGGCTGATTTATTGATGTTGTAACATTTCCATATTTAAGAATTGTCATATTATTTGTAGCAGAAATGTTTCCCGTCACTAATATATTATCATTAAGATCATTTGCAACTGAGCATATATCCGATAGCAGTAAAGAATTCGGATATAATGCATTAAAAACAATTTGGCCGTTTGGGTCTAGTAAAATAGTTGAAAATTCAGTTCTTCTAAGATTTAATGAATCTGTATAGGCTCTTCCGCCAACAATTACTGGATTATTATGATGGTTAAGTAAGACATCACCAAATGTATAAATATACAAATTTGGATTGCTAATTGTTGAATCGATGATGGTTTTCCAAAGTAAATTCCCAGTTGTTGTGTATTTTTCTATAAACATAAAATTTCCACTTCCAGGATTGAATGTGCCAAACATATAAATATTGTTTCCGGAATCTACTTTTACTGAAACAGCATCTTCGTAAACGCAAGTACTAATTGATGCACATAACGGATAAGGAATTCCATTACTGTAGTATCTGGTCCAAAGAATATTCATGTTAGGATCAATTTTCATAAGAAAGGCTTTAGAATATGGTGTGTATACTTCCCAATCCTCATTTCCAGTTACAATAATATTCTGATTGTTATCAATGGCCAATTTTTCAAATTCATTATTATTTTTTATCCCGATATTTCCTTTGTATTTAAATTCCCATTGCAATAAACCAGCAGCATTAAATTTTGCTAGAATGGCAACGGATGAATCACCTGTCGATATATTTTCATTTGATCCACATACATAAATGTTTCCACTTGTATCACAAGTTAGATCAATAAAATTGCTATATCCTACATTGCTAGTATCCACATAATTCCATAAAAAATTTCCAAGAGAGTCAAACTTTGCAAAGCAAGCATGGCTCCTTCCACCATATCCAATAACATATCCCTTTGTATAAATATTTTTGTTATTGTCAATAGTAAATATGTCTCCTCTAATAGGATAAGTGTAATCAATATTAGATGGAATAATTGGAGTGTTTGACCAAATTATATTTCCAGCAGTATCAATTTTTGTAATAGTTCCTGTACTGTCAATTGCAAATCCCTTATGTGTATCCAAGTAAATATGATCATCATTATCTATGATCATATTTTTAGTGTTTAAGCTGAGATTGTTTATTTTCCAAATAAAATTACCATTCGAATCATCTTTTACAATCACAGGTGAAAAATAATAACTTCCTCCTTGCTTATAAATACTGTCCTTTCCCAAAGTGTAAACATTATTGGCTTTATCTGTTAATACCTTATCACCTATACTTTTAAGCGGCAAGTTTGGCTGACTAACCCATATAGGGTTTACCTGAGCAATTCCGTAAAAACTAAATAGTGAGCAAACTATTAAAAAGTTGAAGTATTTCATATTAATCTGATTCAGTTAATTTAGTATAAGTAATATAAATAGATATGTATGTTCAAGTTATTAATTGAAAAATTGAATTATTACGGAATTAGGTTTAGCGTAAGGTATGAACTATTATCCTTAGGCTTTCAAGAAGTTTTGAACAATTACTTTTGCAGCATTTCCATTTCCATAAAGATTTACCTCAAAATCAGGATGGATATTTAGCATTTCATGAACTTTCGAAATTATATTTTCAGTTTGAATACCTGCTAATATATTAAATCCACCTTCTACTAATTCCACCCATTCGGTTTCATTTCGTAACGTTAAACAGCATTTTTTAAAGAAGAAAGCTTCTTTTTGTAATCCACCCGAATCCGTAATTACTAACGAACTATTTTTTATTAATGCGATCATATCAAAATATCCCACGGGATCAATCATTAATGCATCACAAATTAATGCATTCGACTCCAAAATTTTTCGTGTTCGTGGATGTAAAGGAAATACTACTGGAATTTCTTTATGAATAGTATTTATTGCTTTAATAATTGCTCTTAAATTTTCAATATTATCAGTATTCTCTACTCTATGAACTGTACAAAGTAAATATTTTGAAAGGTCTAATTTAGAAATTATTCTTGATTTATTATCCGACATTTTACTATAATAAATCGCCGAATCTTGCATTACATCACCCGAAAAAATTACCTCACAATCAAGGTGTCGAAATCCTTCGTTATCAAGATTTTTAATGGCTGTTGTTGTCGGACAAAATAAATATTGAGAAATACGATCAGTCAAAATTCGATTAATTTCTTCAGGCATTTGCATGTTAAAGCTACGTAATCCCGCTTCTATATGTGCAATAGGAATTTGCAATTTTACAGCTGTAAGCGCTCCTGCTAAAGTCGAATTCGTATCACCATAAACGATTATTAAATCTGGCTTTTGATCCAAAAAAATGGGCTCTAAACCAGCAATCATGTTAGCGGTCATGGTTCCATGTGTTTGCCCAGAAATTCCTAAATTAATTTTAGGTTCTGGTATATTCATTTCTTTAAAAAACACCTCCGACATATTCACATCATAATGCTGACCAGTATGAATGATCATTTCTTCAATCGAACTATGTTTAGCAATTTCACGACTTACAGAGGCAGCTTTAATAAATTGAGGACGTGCACCTAGGATGGTTAATATTTTCATGAAGTTTTTTTTACTCCTTTATTTCAATTGGTATTCTATTAAACGACGAAGCCTGTCGGTTAGTACAGGCTTCGAATAATTTATTAGGTGAATGAAATATTACTTAGCATAATTCACTGCTCTTGTTTCTCTGATAACTGTAACTTTCACCTGACCAGGATAAGTCATTTCAGTTTGAATTTTAGTAGCGATATCAAATGATAATTGTTCAGTTTGTGCATCATCTAATTTTGCACTTTCTACTATCACTCGTAACTCACGTCCTGCTTGAATTGCGAAAGCTTTCTCAACACCTTTGTATGATTGAGCAAGGTTTTCCATTTCTTTCAAACGCTTCATATATTGCTCTACGATTTCACGTCTTGCACCTGGGCGAGCTCCACTAATTGCATCACAAACTTGAACGATAGGGGAGATGATACTCGTCATTTCAATCTCATCATGATGGGCTCCAATAGCATTACAGATTTCGATATTTTCTTTATTACGCTCTGCCATTTTCATTCCGGCAATTGCGTGAGGAAGTTCAGTATCTTCTTCGGTAACTTTTCCTATATCATGTAATAAACCAGCACGCTTTGCAAGCTTCACATTTAATCCAAGCTCAGCAGCCATTAAAGCACAAAGGTTGGCAACTTCACGTGAATGCTGTAATAAATTTTGTCCGTAAGAAGAACGGTATTTCATTCTACCAACCATACGAATTAACTCTGGCGCAAGGCCATGAATTCCTAAATCAATAGCAGTACGTTTTCCTGTTTCAATAATTTCCTCATCTAACTGACGACGAACTTTTGTAACCACTTCCTCAATACGAGCTGGGTGAATACGGCCATCCGAAACCAATTGATGCAATGCTAATCGTGCCAACTCTCTACGCACTGGATCGAATCCGGAAAGAATGATTGCTTCTGGAGTATCATCCACAATAATTTCGATTCCTGTTGCAGCTTCTAATGCACGTATGTTTCGACCTTCACGACCAATAATACGACCTTTTACTTCATCATTATCAATATGGAAAACTGTTACTGCATTTTCAACTGCATGCTCAGTAGCAACACGTTGAATAGTTTGAATAACGATCTTTTTTGCTTCTTTATTAGCAGTAAGTTTTGCTTCATCCATCGTTTCTTTGATGAACTGCATCGCTTCAGTTTTAGCTTCTGCTTTTAAAGCTTCTACCAATTGCTTTCTTGCATCTTCTACTGATAAACCAGCAATTTTTTCTAATGCTTGCACTTGACGAATATGTGCTTTTTCAAGTTCTTCTTTACGACGATCAACAATTTCTAATTGAGATGTTAAATTCTGTTGAATCGTTTCAACTTCCGCTTGAGTACGTTTACTAGCTTCTAACTGTTGATTAAGTGTAGTTTCCTTTTGTTTAATACGGTTATCAGCTTCAAGAATTCTTTTATCTTTTTCAGCAATATGCTTTTCATGTTCTGTTTTTAAAACTGCGAATCTATCTTTCGCTTGAATTTCTTTATCCTTTTTAAAGAGTTCGCCTTTTGCCTCTGCTTCTTTAATAATTGAATGCGCTTTCTCTTCTGCTATTGCTACTAAGTTGTTGTTAGTCTTTCGAGTTGAAAGAAATGTAACAACAGCTCCTATGGCAAGTCCGACTACAGCTGCTATTATGCTTATTATATCCATTGATTTTTTTGTTTGATATGGTAATTATGTACTTATTATTGACATGATGAATATTTATATTCATACATTTTTTTATTTGTAAACTGTATTGGTAAAATATAAAAGAAAACCCGCACCATCCTGAGCATGTAAATCCCTATTGACAGGGTCGGAGTTCAGCCGGCTGATTTGTGCTTTCCGTTCGAGACGGACATGCTCTTGGCAGCCTGAGTCTGCCTCCTATAAGTGTAGTGTTGAATTTACATCGGCGATCAGGACGAATGCGGGTATACTTTACCCGGGTAATTCCCAAAAATGATGGGAACAACTCGTATTATGGGTCAAAGAACGTTGAATATTTTACTTAAATCTTTTTACTAATTCGCTTAGGTTTTCCAACTCACGTTGAATTTCAGCATCTCTATTTTCATGAACATCATGAACACCTAATTGTTCGCTTGCCAATTGTAAAGCGCACATTGCTAATAAATCCTGATGATCACGAACAGCATACGCCGTTTCATATTCTTTGAGGCGGTTGTTAACCACTTCAACAGCTTTGCGCATACCTTCTTCTTGCTCTTTAGTAACCTTTAACGGGTAGGTACGATTGGCAATATTAACTTTTATAGATAGTTGTTCGTTCACGATGAGTCTCTATTCAATAATGCTAAACATTTATCAATTTCACGGAGATAGCCGTTAATTTGCAATTTTAGACTTCGGTTATCCTGATCGCTGGATCCTGCCAAAGCCTGCGCTAATTTAACGGTTTTCAGTTGTTCTTTCAGTAGGTCTGACTCGGTTAACAAACTTTGTTTTTCAACCTCCATCTGTTGATGAATATGCTTTAAACTTGTTAATTCGTTTCTCAATTGAGTATGCGATTGCAAAGCGGCCTCTAATTGCTGCTGCAAAAGCTTGAAAGATTGAAACAGTTCATCCATAACTCAGTGATTTTGAGAAGTTCAGTAAAAGCATTTACATTATCACTCTCTACAAAGATAAAAAGGAATTGGTACCAACAGCTACTAACCTCAATACTATTTAACCGATGATTAGTAGAAAAAATTGGTTGAAATGGGCCCTTTTTGTGGTCATATTGATGAATTATTTTTCAGTTTTGGGACAAATAGTTGAAAAAAGTCTCGGTTTTGAGGCTCCTTTAGCGATTCCTTTAAGCCTTTCTGGCACATTTGGCGAGTTACGAAGCAATCATTTTCATTCCGGAATCGATATTCGGACAGATGGAAGACAAGGAATTCCGGTATTGGCAACGTCCGATGGACATATTTCGAGAATCAAAATCAGTAGTACAGGTTTTGGGAAAGTAATTTATATCGATCATCAAGTTGGATATACTAGCGTTTATGGTCATTTATATTGTTTTGCAAATCCAATAGATTGTTTAATGGATTCGGTACAGCGAGTTCATCAAAATTTTGAAGTGGAAATATTTCCTGATAGTTTGAGATTTCCTGTTCATAAAGGCGATGTTATAGGGTGGAGTGGAAGCTCGGGTGGGAGTGAAGCACCTCATTTGCATTTTGAAATTCGTGATCGAATCACTGAAGAACCTATGAATCCATTGTTATTTGGATTTGATATTAAAGATACCAATGCTCCTGTTTTAAGAAATTTT
>JANPGA010000453.1:0-13296 GCA_031423735.1 Bacteroidota bacterium
GCATTTAATGCCAACGGACTATTTCCATAATCGGATTCATACATTCCCTGGGCCATGGTTATACTTGCAGGAACACCAGTCTTCGACATATCAATCAATGCCGCCTCCTTAAAGGTTTCAATATATTCTTCCGGAGTCATCCGGCCATTTTTCGGCTGTGCACTTCCATTCGTAACTAAAAAGGTTAGGAAGTAAAACCCTAAGAATAAATTTAGTTTCTTGTTCATAATATTTAATGCTCACAAAGGTAAGTAGCTTCCCTGTTTTAAAATCAATTAGTATGTAACAGTATTAACATTTAACTGTTAACTCATAAGGTATTGATTTCCTCCAGTATGAATTGCAACAATAGAGTCACCTTGTTTAAAATAGCCATTGCTAACTAGATTTATAAGAGCGTAAAACATTTTGCCTGTATAAATTGGTTCAATTGGGAGTAAATTTTCACCACCAAATTCGTCAATAAAACCAGTTAGCAGAGTATCCTTTTTCGCATATCCACCAAAGGTAAAATCATGATGCAGAAAATAATTGGTGGGTAAAGGATCATCTTTCCCAATACAATCATCTTGTATCATTTTACAAATTTCAATATCAAAATATTCTTTTGCTTTAACCACAGCAACTCCATTTATTAAGAACCTTCCTTCGCTACCACAAATCAATCCCGCCATTGTTGTTCCTGTTCCAACGGGTAAAAAAACGTGAATAGTATTTTCAGGAATTAATTTGGCGATTAGTTTACATCCTTCCAAACCTAATTTATTTGAACCTCCTTCAGGAATAATAAAAGCATCTGGATACTGTATATTCAACTCTGTCCAATTTTTGGGATTTCTATATGATCTATATTCTTCAAAACCACAAGGAACTAAGTGCATCCCATTTTCTTTTGCTCGATTCAAGGTTGGATTGTGGTGGTGAAGCTCGCCTCTTATAATTCCCACTGTTTTCAAACCTTGCTCCTTGCCTATGCTGGCTAATGCAGCGATATGATTGGAATAAGGCCCTCCAAAACTTAGAAGAGTTGTCTTTCCAAGTTTCTTCGCTTCTTCAAGATTGTATTTTAACTTAAACCATTTATTACCACCAGTTAAAGGGTTTACCAAATCTAAACGCAGAACTTTTAAAGAAATTTTATGTTGTTGAAGTATCGGATGAAATACGTCCTTAATAACTGGTTGAAATGTATCAAGATCCAAAATCATTATACAAAATTAACAAATCATGGATGTAAAAAGCATTCGGATTTCTATTTACAACTTATGAATCATCATGAATTGAAAAAGAACTGAAACTTAAACAATATGCCTGATTTACAAATTAGCACTTTATCACAATAATACCGATCTTTGCGCCATGTCATTTTATGATAAATTCGAAAAAGAAGATTACTATTTATCACCCGAAGGATTTCTGGTTTTCACAGAAAAATATCATTTAAAACGTGGATACTGTTGTCAAAATAATTGCAAACATTGCCCATGGAAAAAGAAGATCGTAAACACAAACGATGATCCTTCGAAAAAACCTGAATAGTTTTAATTTCAATTAATATCTTTAAAAAAAATCATTACTGATTATACCATGAATACGCTAATCAACGAAAAACTAGATCTTACAAAAACGAAAACTCCTACAGGAACAACCATTTCATGTAAAGGGTGGGTACAAGAAGCTGCATTAAGAATGTTACACAATAATCTTGACCCAGATGTTGCTGAACGACCAGAAGATTTAATTGTTTACGGAGGAAGAGGTAAAGCAGCTCGTGATGTTGAATCATTTCATCTCATCGTAAAAGCATTGCGCGATTTAAATGAAGATGAAACATTAGTTGTTCAAAGTGGTAAACCTGTAGCAATTTTACCAACTCACAAAGACGCCCCGCGTGTTATCATTAGCAATTCTATGTTGGTGCCAAAGTGGGCTACGTGGGATCATTTTGATGAATTAGAAAAGAAAGGATTGATGATGTACGGACAGATGACAGCTGGCTCATGGATTTATATTGGGTCACAAGGAATTGTACAAGGAACATACGAAACTTTTAACGCTGTTGCCGACAAACATTTTGGGGGTTCGCTTAAAGGTCGACTTTGTGTAACAGCTGGATTAGGAGGTATGGGAGGAGCACAACCTCTAGCAATCACGATGGCGGATGGCGTTTGCCTTGCTGCAGAAGTTGAAGAATGGCGTGCTCAAAAACGTGTGGATACAAAGTATTTAGATTTCATTGAACATGATATCGACAAAGCAATTGATCACGCATTGCAATTGAAAGATCGTAAAGAAAATAAATCAATAGGTGTAATTTGTACTGCTGTTCAGTTATTAAAACGATTAATTGAAAGAAATATAATTCCAGATGTTTTAACAGATCAAACTTCAGCACATGATCCATTGGTTGGATATTTACCAGAAGGATTAACTGTTGACGAAGGAAATGTTTTAAGAGAATCGAATCCTAAAAAATACATCGAAATGAGTTATGATTCTATGGCAGATCATACACGTTTAATGTTAGAGTTGCAATCACGTGGCGCTGTAACTTTCGACTATGGCAATAACTTAAGAGGAAGAGCTTTAGAGCGCGGAGTAACGAATGCATTTGATTTCCCTGGTTTTGTTCCTGCATATATTCGCCCTCTTTTTTGTGAAGGAAAAGGACCGTTTCGTTGGGCAGCATTATCAGGTGATCCAGAGGATATTCGCGTTACGGATGAAACCATTTTAAAACTATTTCCTGATAATGTAGGATTACATCGTTGGATAAAAATGGCTCAGGAAAGAATAGCCTTTCAAGGACTACCAGCTCGCATTTGTTGGATTGGTCAGGGTGATCGTGAAAAAGCTGGATTAGCCTTTAATGAATTAGTTCGTACAGGAAAAGTAAAAGCTCCTATTGTTATCGGTCGTGATCATTTGGATACTGGTTCTGTTGCTAGTCCGAATCGTGAAACAGAAGCTATGCTTGATGGCTCAGATGCTGTTGCTGATTGGCCAATTTTAAATGCATTGATAAATACAGCTGGCGGTGCAAGTTGGGTAAGCCTACATCATGGCGGTGGAGTTGGAATGGGCTACTCCATCCACTCAGGAATGGTTATCGTTGCAGATGGAACAGAAGATGCAGCACGCAGATTAAAAAGAGTATTGCATAACGATCCAGGGATGGGCGTAATTCGTCATGCGGATGCTGGATATGATATCGCAAAAGACACTGCAAGGAAACATCGACTAGATATTCGAGAAAGACTTTCGTAATTAAGAATTAAGAATTAAGAATTAAGAATTAAGAATTAAGAATTAAGAATTATCTAATAATTAAAATTTATTTCATTAACATTAACTTTTGAGTTGATGTTAGATCTTTTGTTTTTACAGATAAAAGATAGATGCCTTCCTGCTTTCCAATCATGTCTATGAGTAATCCATTTTGATCATTAAGCACTTCTTGTTTTGATAAAACAAGATTTCCTAACGCATCATGAATTTCAACGGTTGCTAGTTCGCCATTTAAAATATTTGTTCGTAATGTGAATACTCCATTAGATGGATTTGGTGTAAGACTAATTATTGAATTGTTATACACATGTTGAATACCAGTTACGACCATACACCCATTAAAAATACTTTTCTTGGTTTCTTCGTAATCAGAATTTACTGGTGCTTCATAGGTGGTTAAACAAATTAATGGATTAGTAAATTGATGGTAATAAACTCTCAACAAAGGAAATGCTACTAATTGTTTAACCAAGCTAACTTCATTGGAAGCAAACATGGCTATATGTCCGAGCGAATTCCATGTAATTATTGGATTAAATCCTGGATAAATACATGTTACAGAATCAATAAATAATCCGCTAAGAGTAAAATCTAATCCTAATAAATTACAATGGTTATTTAACACTTTAATATCAACATACTTGGATACTAAATTTATAGAGCCTAATCCAAGTTTAACAGTATCATTTACATTTACAATATTATAGGGAAACAAACAATGAGGATGTGTACTTTGAGTTCCTGAAGAATGAGTGTGAATCCCCAAAGAATCACGAACACATGCATTTAATCTAGCTGCATCAGTAACTGTTAAACTATTGTCGCCATTTAAATCATTACAGGGTGCGGCATTTAAGCCATTTACAATATCACTCATATAACTTGCAAAGTCGACACTATCTCTATCGCTGTCAATATCAAGATCACCACTAACACGAGTACCGTTGCAATTTCCTAAGCAATCATTTTTTGCTAAGCCAAAAGTGTCTCCTAAACAATCAATAATTGGAGAGCAGTTTGGCAGTACTGTTACAACAGGTATATTATTTAAACCTCGAGTAATATTTAAACATACATAGCCGATATTGTTATCATATCGCAATTCAACATACCCAAGTTTATCTGGAGAGTGATCCCAATTAACCTGAACAACTAATGTATAATTTCCTGATGGCACATCAGTAATATCAATCCACTGACAAGATAATCCACTGGAATAACTATCTGCGCAACCAGCAGTAATTCCCATATCACCACAACCATATTTAGCACTTCCGGTAAAGCACATTAAATCTAAAACACAAAAGCCATTTTTGAAACCAACCTGTAAAGCGTTTTGATGGCTATCAAACAATTGGTAATCGGCATACCCTGCATAATGCCAATGTCCATGACACTGATCAAATACAAATTGGGAATTACCAACTTGTGGTACTCCAATATAATAATCCTTATCTCCTATATTATTTATGGTAGTTGTAAAATTAATCACATAACGATTTCCATACCCTGACAAACATCCCTCTCCTATCAAACAAACATCATTACCATTGATTGTGCTTACAAAAATCGAAGACTCTAAATCAGATTGATTTATTTCTAAATCTGGACCATGATTACAAAGAGGATTTCCCGGGAAAATACAAGTTCCGTTATCGATTGTTGCTAATGGGTTAAAATTACAAGATGCAGGATCAGTACAACCAACAACTGGACCGTTGTAAGTAAGTTGCCAAATAATTGTAGAATCTGTACAACCTACGTCTCCACCTATTCGAATCCAATAGGTTACTCCTGCTTGCATTCCTCCACTTAAAAAAGATTGTTGACCGCAACCATTATCATTATAATAAATTGTACCCGCTTGCAGACTATCAAATTGCAAACCACTGCAATGATCATATACCCAGATTTTAGTATTACAATGATTATCAGGAAAACAAGTGCTAATATTATACATGCCTGTAGAATCAGGTGTAAATGAATACCATGAACTTGTGCCCGCTGCAGAAATCAATGAATCCTTATATGCTAAGAATGGATCACTACAATTACTTCCTGGAGGGCAATTCAAATATTGCTTCTCACTAAATAAAAAAGCTCCTCCAGTAAATGCTAAACTTCCATTCAAATTTACTGTATAATATCCTGAACCTTGCGTGCAACAAATTCCATCACCATACGAATCTTGAATTTCAAAAACCAAGCAAATTCCATTTGGCACACAAACAGAATCTTCATATAAAAAATTTTGAAGGTTATAACCTCCTCCTTGTAACAATATAGATCCATTTGGATCTTTAACCGTCCAGGAAGTTTCTGTTGGGAAATTATCCGTTAGAATTGAAACCGATATTCGATCAAATCCAGTAGGGCATTGAGCCAATGAAGGTATTCGACAAAAAACTAACAATAAGCCGAGTGTGAATAGTAATTTTTTATGCATAAATGTTAAAATTAATGATGTTTTGGAAGACTAAGATAGTGAATAACCAACAACAAACGTTTAATACAACTTAAGTTTAAGAAAATGGGCTATCATTTACCAACAATAAGGTTTAAATAAAGTCATTCAATTACCTTTGCAATATGTCTCATTATTTAGATCAGCTTAATGATGTTCAACGTCAGGCGGCTCAGTGTACAGATGGCCCTGTAATGATTATTGCAGGAGCAGGCTCAGGAAAAACGCGAGTACTTACTTTCAGGATTGCTCACCTTATGGAAAAAGGTGCTGATCCGTTCAATATATTATCGCTCACGTTTACCAATAAAGCTGCTCGAGAAATGAAAGATCGAGTGAATAAAGTTGTTGGTGCCGATGCGTTAAACTTATGGATGGGCACTTTCCACTCTGTTTTTGCAAGAATACTTCGCTCAGAAGCAGAAAAAATTGGATATCCTAAAAATTTTACTATCTATGATACAGATGATAGCAAAGGGTTAATTCGCGACTTATTAAAAGAAAACGAGTTAGATGATAAAGCATACAAACCATCATTAGTTTTAAACAGAATTTCATCTGCAAAAAGTAATTTATTTAACTGGCGCGATTATCAAGAAAACAAAGAACTTACCAGTGATGATCAACTAAGCGGAAAGCCGAAGTTGGGGATGATCTTTGAACAATATAGTAAACGTTGTTTTAAAGCAGGAGCAATGGATTTTGATGATATCCTTTTCAATACTTGGAAGCTTTTAAATGAACATCCAGATGTGCTAAGCAAGTATCAACATAAGTTTAAATACATTATGGTGGATGAGTTTCAAGATACCAACTTTGTACAATATGTTATAGTAAGAAAATTATCAGCACAACATCATAACATTTGTGTGGTTGGTGATGATGCGCAAAGTATTTATGCGTTCCGTGGAGCAAATATCCAAAACATATTAAGCTTCGAAAAAGATTATCCTGAACTGCAAACTTTTAAACTTGAACAAAATTATCGCAGTACAAAAACAATTGTTCAAGCAGCAAATTCGGTGATTACATTTAATCGTAGTCAACTAAAAAAAGATGTTTGGACCGATAATCATCATGGAGAAAAAATTCGTGTTTTAAAAGCACTTAGCGATAACGAAGAAGGCAATCAGGTAGCTCAAGCTATTTTTTCGGAGAAGATGAACAAGCAATTGCACAATAAAGATTTTGCAATTCTCTATCGCACCAATGCACAAAGTCGTTCAATGGAAGAATCATTGCGTAGATTAAATATTCCATATCGCGTTTATGGTGGAGTTTCTTTTTACAACCGTAAAGAGATTAAAGATTTGTTAGCTTATTTCAGATTATCCATCAATGCAAACGATGAAGAAGCTTTAAAGCGAGTTATCAATTATCCAGGAAGGGGAATCGGGAAAACCACTATCGATCGACTAGTAGAAGTTGCAAAAACAGAAGATACAAGTATGTGGAATGTTCTCTGCAATATCCATGAATTTAAAACTGGAATTGGTGCAGGGATTCGTGAAAAAATTGCTGAGTTTGCAACCATGATTCGAAGTTTTCAAATTATGATGCCAGACCATGCGGCGTATGATTTAGCAAGTCATATTTCTACTACAAGCGGATTGGTTCATGAACTTTATAATGATCGCACCCCAGAAGGAATTAATCATTACGAAAACTTACAGGCACTTTTAAATGGTATTAAAGAATTTAGTGATCATGGAGCTGTACTTCTTGAATCACCTTCTGCCGAGCAAAGCCTACCACCTCTACGCACACTTGACTTGTACATACAAGACATTGCTTTATTAACAGATGCAGATAACGAAAAAGACGACGACAAAAATAAAGTTGCATTGATGACAATTCACTCTGCAAAGGGACTTGAATTTCGTCAAGTTTACGTGGTTGGTTTAGAAGAAAATCTTTTCCCTTCTCAACTCTCCATTAACTCACGAACAGAACTTGAAGAGGAACGAAGATTGTTTTATGTTGCGATAACTCGTGCAGAAGAAAAACTCACCCTTTCATTTGCAGCAACACGTTATCGATGGGGAAGTTTAGTTTCTTGCGAACCAAGTCGTTTCTTAGAAGAAATTGATGGCGATTGTTTAGAGATGCCAGTTCCTCGATCAGTAAGTAGTTTCGAAGACGAAGACTACAAAGGAAATTGGAATACTAGTGGGTCCTCAAAAACTTCAGGAAGTTCTTTTTCGAAAACAACTGGAAATTATAAAGGGTATAAAAAGTCAACAACCGAAGCTACTAAACCAACAATTACAAGCAGCGGAACTGTTCCTGCAGGATTTAAAAAGGCAACCCAAGCAAAACCTGTTACCGACAATCCCGACTTTCAAGCAGATGATCCTTCAACGATTATGGTAGGAATGGATGTAGAACATCAACGATTTGGAATAGGAAAAGTAATATCAATTGAAGGCAAATCACCTGACAATAAAGCACTAATATTATTTGATGGACAAGGGCAAAAACAGTTATTGATGAAATTTGCGAAATTGAGGATTATAACTTCTTAAAACTCCAATGGATAAAAGTATGTTAAATGTTTATCAATGTTTACCTTTGCAGTTATTGATAAGGTTAATGGTTTTTTTAAAACTAAGACCTTTTTCATTTTTTTAGAAAATTATCTTGTTAATAAATCATCCGAAAAATTGATTTATTCTAATTCATAAAATCGTTATTTTGGACTAAGCATCCATACCTTAAAATTTTCAATATTACCATCAATGGAATACAATACCACTAGAGAAAGATTAGTTATCCCTGAGTATGGGAGATGCATCCAGCAAATGGTGCAAGAGGCGAAAGGACTTGAATCACGTGAAGACCGCAGCAAAGCAGCAGTTACTATCGTGAATGCAATGGCTATTTTAAATCCACTTTTAAAAGATATGACAGACTTCAAGCATAAATTGTGGGATCACCTTTTTATCATTTCAGGCTTTGAACTTGATTGCGATTCACCTTACCCAATGCCTGATAAAGATTTGACGCATGTGAAGCCTAAGCCAATCGCTTATCCTCAGAAAAAAATTCGTCTTCGTCATTATGGAAGTATCGTTGAATCAATGATTCGTGAAGCTAAATTAATGGATGAAGGTGCTGAAAAGGAACAAGTAGTTGAATCAATAGCTAATTTCATGAAAATGAGTTACCTTACGTGGAACCGAGATACCGTTGCCGATGAGTTAATTCGTGATCAACTAAAAGAACTTTCAGGCGGACTATTATCCTTACCAGAAGAAGTTAAATTAGCTATCAAATTTGTTGATCTAAACGATAATTCATCCAGAAGATCTTCCATTATGCAGAAAAATCGTATCGTTAAGAAAAGAACTGGATTTAATAACCGAGGTAAATAACTAATTACATTGTCGAATTCAATAGGCAGCGGAAGCTTTGAAATAACTGGTGGACTTAAATTACAAGGTAGCATCGAACCACAGGGTGCTAAAAATGAGGCGTTACAAATTTTATGTACTGTACTACTTACTCCCGAAAAGGTTGTAATAGAAAATATTCCCGACATTGTTGATGTAAATAGGCTTATTGAATTACTCTCAAAAATGGGAGTGATTGTTGAGAAATTAGCGCATGGCAAATATGCTTTTGAAGCTCGTGAAGTAAATATGGATTACCTCCAAACTAAGGAGTTTTCAAAACTTGCTGCTTCTTTGAGAGGATCAATTATGATTGTTGGTCCGTTGTTAGCACGTTATGGTAAAGCACATATCCCTAAACCTGGTGGTGATAAAATTGGTCGTAGAAGATTAGATACCCACTTCATAGGATTTCAAAGTTTAGGTGCCAAATTCGATTTCGATACTACTGAGAATTTCTTTACTGTTGAAGCCCCGAAATTAAAGGGTGCCTACATGTTACTCGACGAAGCATCTGTAACAGGAACAGCAAATATTGTAATGGCGGCTGTTCTTGCTGAAGGAACTACAACAATTTACAATGCTGCATGTGAACCTTATTTGCAACAACTTTGCAAATTGCTCAATAAAATGGGAGCCAAAATTTCTGGTATTGGTTCAAACTTGTTGGTTATAGAAGGCGTTACAAGCATGAATGGTGCTACTCACCGAATTCTTCCTGATATGATTGAAGTGGGAAGTTTTATTGGGTTGGCAGCAATGACACAAAGCGAAATAACAATTAAAAATGTTGGACTTGCCCATTTAGGAATCATTCCAGCTACATTTCAACGACTTGGTATTAAGATGGAGTTTCGTGGTGATGATATTTATATCCCGGCTCAAGAAAAATACGAAATCGATACTTTTATTGATGGTTCAATCCTTACGCTTTCGGATGCAATTTGGCCTGGGTTTACTCCTGATTTATTGAGTGTGGTATTGGTTACAGCAACTCAAGCGGTGGGTACTATTTTGGTTCATCAAAAAATGTTTGAAAGTCGTTTGTTCTTTGTGGATAAACTCATTGATATGGGAGCTCAAATCATCCTTTGCGATCCTCACAGAGCTACGGTTATTGGAATTGGAAGAAAATATCCTTTAAAGGGAATCTCGATGACTTCACCCGACATTCGTGCAGGGGTTGCTTTGCTAATAGCTGCTTTGTCGGCAAAAGGAAAAAGTGTAATTCATAATATTGAGCAAATTGATCGTGGATATGAACGTATCGATGAACGACTAAATGCTCTTGGTGCTCAAATAAAGAGAGTTTAGATTATTTTAAATTTTATCACATAACTGTATTATTTTTTAGAATTAACACTAAAAAAATTTATTAAGATTAAAAAAATTAGTTTTTTGGTATCATTATTGCCAAATTTGCGTTTCTAAAAAAGCTTGAAAAATATAATAAAATGAAAAAATCACACTTGTTAATCCTATTTATTGGATTTGCTACACTTACATTCGGATTTGTTTACAATAACGCAGAACAAAGTCCAAACAATGGAACCAATATAGGAGACAAAGCAGTTGATCTAGCTTTTAGCAGTCCTGATGGAAAAACAATCGCCCTTTCTTCTTTACGTGGAAAACTAGTTTTACTTGATTTTTGGGCTAGCTGGTGTGGTCCATGTAGAATGGAAAACCCAAATGTTGTAAGTGCTTATCACAAATACAAAGACATGAAATTTACTAATGCTAAAGGATTTACAGTTTATAGTGTAAGTCTTGATCAAAGCAAAGAAGCTTGGATGAAAGCAATCGCAAAAGACCAGTTAGAATGGCCTTATCATGTTAGTGATTTAGGAGGATGGCAATCTCGCCCTGCTGCTATTTATGGGGTATCTTCCATACCAACTAATGTTCTTATTGATGGAAATGGTGTTATTGTTGGAAAAAATCTTCGTGGTGCAGCTTTAGATGAAGCTATTGACAAATTAGTTTCTGCAAAAAAATAATTAAGTCTTCTTTTTGACTTTTTAAAAATGCCTCGTCGTGACGAGGCATTTTTTTTATCTTCGCATGCCAAAATGACGTCTGAAAACTACTGGCAATGTTTTTGACTAACGGCGTCGCATACAATGAAAATCAAACTTCCATTTAGGGTTAAGAAACGTGAAATGAATCAGGAAACCACACAAGAAAATTCGACAGCATCCCAACAATCAGAAAATTCAATGGCAGATGAGCTAAAGCTATCTTCAGAAGTTGAAGCCTCTGAACAACAGCCACTTGAAGAAGATCCAAGCCTTCAATTTGCTATTGAAATTGCAGAATTAAAAGACGCTCACCTTCGCCTCTTTGCTGAATTCGAGAATTATAAACGCAGGACACTAAAAGAACGTTCAGAGTTGATTAAGTCAGCAGGTTCTGATATATTGACAGCGCTTCTTCCAGTTTTAGATGATTTTGATCGCGCAATAAAGGCAGCAAATAACACAAATGATCCCGCATTGAAAGAAGGAGTGTCATTAATTCATGGAAAATTGAAGAATATACTTGAACAGCGTGGATTAAAAATGATGGTTTCAGTTGGTGAACCATTTAATGTTGATTTACACGAAGCAATTACTAATGTTCCTGTTGAAGATGAAAAGATGAAAGACAAAGTTGTTGATGAAGTTGAAAGTGGATATTATTTAAACGATAAAGTAATTCGTTATGCTAAAGTAGTAGTAGGAAACTAAGAAAATCATTCTGGAATATTAAAAGTATTAAGAAAGAGTAGCATTATTTAAGAGTGATTTAAATTATAATAACATCATCGAAAAATTAGAATGGCAAAGCGTGATTTTTACGAAATATTAGGAGTGACTAAAGGCACCCCGGAAGCAGAAATTAAAAAAGCTTACCGTCAGATGGCGCTTAAATACCATCCTGATAAAAATCCTGATAATAAGGAAGCGGAAGAGAAATTTAAGGAAGCAGCAGAGGCTTATGAAGTACTGAGTAATCCAGATAAAAAAGCACGTTATGATCAGTTTGGTCATCAGGGCGTTGGTGGTGCCTCTGGTAATGGCGGTGCTCACATGAATATGGATGATATTTTCAGCCAATTTGGAGATATTTTTGGTGGAGGAAATCCGTTTGAGAGTTTTTTTGGGGGCAGCGGCGGAGGTGGTCGTCAAGGTAATCGTAGGAGCGTAAATAGAGGAAGTAATCTTCGAATAAAAGTAAAACTTACGTTAGAAGAAATTGCCAAAGGAGTTGAGAAAAAAATCAAAGTAAATAAAGCTGTTTCTTGTAATACATGCGGGGGTTCTGGAGCACAAGCAGGTTCCGGAGCATTTCATAATTGTGATACGTGCAAAGGAAGTGGACAAGTTAGAAGGGTTACCAATAGTTTTCTTGGACAAATGCAAACCATAACAACGTGTCCAACATGTAATGGGGAAGGGCAAGTGATTGCAAGTAAATGTAAAGCTTGTCATGGCAACGGTACTCAACAAGGTGAAGAAGTAATAAGTATAAATATTCCTGCTGGCGTGGGAGAAGGAATGCAACTTACCGTAAGTGGTAAAGGAAATGCGGCTGAAAGAGGTGGTATACCTGGCGACTTACTTATTATTATTGAAGAAGTACCTCATCCACATTTACAGCGTGATGGAGATCAATTAATTTATGATTTGTATATCAGCTTTGTTGATGCAACACTTGGTAGTGCTGTTGAGATTCCAACCTTAGAAGGAAAAGCTAAAATAAAAATTGATGCAGGAACACAGGGAGGAAAAGTACTTCGTTTAAAAGGAAAAGGAATCCCTAAACTTAACAGTTATTCGAAAGGTGATTTATTAGTAAACATCAATGTTTGGACTCCACAGCAATTAAGTAGCGATGAAAAGAAAACACTTGAAAAACTTCGTGATGCAGAGAACTTCAAACCTAAACCTGGCAAAGGCGACAAAAGTTTTTTTGAGAGAATGAAAGAATATTTTAACTAATAGGAATTTGAAAATTACTTTATTTATTATTTAATTTTTAGAATTCTAAACAAAAAAAAGCACCCAAGAATGTAATTTTCTTGGGTGTTTATTTTTGAATTAAATTTTATTGCAAATCGATTTACTTAGGTCATGTTTTGTTTTTACATCAACAATAATTCAATAATTT
>JANPGA010000454.1:0-3879 GCA_031423735.1 Bacteroidota bacterium
TTGCTAAATCACCACCTGGACCAGTTCTTAAAAACAATCCTTGATAAACATAGATTCCGTAGGATATTTTCCCAATAAATGCTACTGGTTTAAATTCTAAAACATTTACGATAAATGTATCTTGATTAAAATAAATCCAAACTAAAAATAGTGTTATCCCTATTGGTTGCAAAACACTTATAAGATCATAAGGAAGATTCGGAATATAAAGCTGTGCAAAGAAAAATAGCACCGATAAAACTAAAATATAATAGTTATTTGAAAACTTATTTTGAACATACTCTAGGTTAGAAAATAAAATCATACTTGTTAAAGATCCAATCATAATTGGAAGACAAGCTGGAATAAACCATCGTCCAACAAAAAAACAATTCGGCAATGTAGTCATTTTTCCATGCATCATAAATGGTGTTGAGGAAACAAAATTCCAAGCAATACATGAAATTATTATAAGCAAAGCAACAATTATACTTCCTTTTATATTTTTCAATCCTTTAATCACAAATGGCCAAAAAAAGTAAAATTGTTCTTCTACAGCTAACGACCAAGTATGCCCTAGTTCGCTAACGTAATGTGAAAACGGAACAAAATTGTACAGGTAAAAAAAGGAAATCAATAATGCTACATAAGTTGGTGGTAGTAAACCAAAGATCATTAATACTAGCATTGCGCCATAAAACAATAATAAAGGAGGCAGTAGTCTTAAAAATCGACGAATAAAGAATTTCTTTAAATTAATGGTTCCATTTGAACTTTTTTCTCTTATGAGTAACGAAGTAATCAAGAAACCACTTATTGTAAAAAATATCATAACTCCAGTACCACCTGAATACAAATTAAAATTATCCTTTAAAAATGGTATATCCTGAACCAAATCAAAAATTCCTAAATGTGTTAATAAAACAAATAGTATTGAAATTGCCCTAAGACCATCAAACCCTTTTATATATTTCATAATAAAATGTAAGCAATAATAATACTGATTGTAAACCTTTATATCTATAAACTTCTTTTAAACTCAAATAATTTAAAGAAGTTCCAAAATTAATGGTATTTATTTCATTTTATATGGATTAAAGTCAAATCCCTTTTAATAGAACTATAAATATTTAAACCACAAAAATCCACACACCAAGTTAATAGTTCAATCGTTCTATCTTCAAAAACAAACGTTTCAGCAACTTTTATATTCAAAGACTAATAAATTACCTATTTTTCGACTTCAAATAAATTAACCATGGAACTAATTATAGAAAATTTATCAAAAACTTACTCCAACGGAGTTAAGGCATTGTCCGACGTAAATCTAACAATTTCAAAAGGAATGTTCGGTCTTTTAGGTCCTAATGGCGCTGGTAAATCGAGTTTAATGAGAACTATAGCAACACTTCAAGATGCAGATGAAGGAACCATAGTGTTAGGTGACTTAAATATAATTCAAGAAAAACACGAAACGAGAAAAATATTAGGTTATTTACCACAAGAATTTGGTGTATATCCTAAAGTTTCAGCTTATGATATGTTAGACCATATTGCTGTATTAAAAGGTATTCAAACAGGGAGAAAAGAATCTGTTGAAGCCTTACTTCAAAGGGTTAACCTTTGGGATGTACGTAAAAAGGCATTAGGAGGATTTTCTGGTGGTATGAAACAACGATTTGGAATTGCACAAGCTCTTTTAGGTGAACCCAAACTTATTATTGTTGATGAGCCAACAGCAGGATTAGATCCAGGTGAAAGAAATCGTTTTTACAACCTTCTTTCAGAAATCGGTGAACAAGTTATTGTTATTCTATCCACACATATTGTTGATGATGTAAAAGAACTTTGTTCCCAAATGGCAATCATCGATAAAGGAAGGGTATTATATTCAGGAGCGCCTGATGCAGCACTTAGTTCTATAAAAGGGAAAATTTGGGAGAAATCATTGAGTAAACAAGAATTAAAAGAATATAACAATCAATATCCTATAATTTCTACGAGAATGGTTTCTGGAAAACCTAAGATTCATGTTTATAGTGAACCTAATCCAGGTGATGGATTTCATCCAGCTGAAACTGACTTAGAAGATGTGTTCTTTTCTCACATTAAAGGACTTTTAAATTAAGTTCAATTTTATTTTGATTATTAATCCAAATTAAATCTCTTATGCTATTTAATATCTTCAAATTCGAAATTCGCTATTGGTTACGTCAACCAATGGTTTATATCTTTTTATTAATAAATACCCTACTAATTTTTGGTGCAACAAGTAGTGAAAATATAACAGTTGGATCAAGTGTTGGAAATGTCCATAAAAACGCACCCTATGTTGTTGAAAATTTTTACTCAGTAATGGCAATATTATCTTTATTGATGATAACTGCATTTTTGAACAGTGCTGCTGCTAGAGATTATTCTGAAAAAACAAATCAAATATTATTTACCACACCAATTAAGAAACGTGATTTTTTACTTGGGCGATTTTTTGGTGCTTGTGTAATTGCAATTATTCCATTTTTAGGAGTAACACTTGGAAGTTTAATAGGTTCACTAATGCCATGGCTTGATGTAGAAAGAACTGGGGCAACATTTTGGAGCGCACATCTTAATGGTCTTTTAGTATTTACTATTCCTAATATATTATTTGCAGGTTCTATTATTTTTTCAATAGCTGCCTTAACAAGAAATACTGTAACATCATTTATTGGCAGTATTCTAATTCTAGTTCTTTATGGATTTTCACAAAGTTTAATACGAAGTTTAGATAATGAATTTATTGGCTCTTTATTAGATCCATTTGGTGTTCGAACATTTTCTATTGCCACAAAATATTGGACCGTTGATGATAAAAACACGATGTCATGGGGGTTACATGGGATCATGTTATTGAATAGATTAATTTGGATTGGTGTTGGAGCTTGCGTAATGATTTTTACTTATTATCGTTTTTCCTTTTCTGAAAAATCAAAAATAAAATCAAAATCAACTAAAACAAATGAAGATGATTTTGGAAAAATAACTATCCATGAGGAAATTAAATTTACTAAACCACAATTTTCAAAAGGCATTGCATTAAATCAATTTTACAGTCAAGTTAAAATAGAAATAAAAGGTATTCTAAAAAATACAGGGTTCATTGTTATTTTATTTGCAGGACTATTGAATCTTATTGCATCTATGGCTTTCATTACTCAAGGAGCATACGGCAATAAGGCATTCCCAGTTACCTATAATGTAATCGATACAATTAATGGAAGTCTGCTGTTTTTTTTAATCTCTATTGTTACTTTTTATACAGGAGTCATTGTTTGGAAAGAAAGAGATGCTAAAGTTCATGATATTTATGATGCATTACCATTTAGTAGTTGGATTCCGTTTTTATCCAAAACAATTGCTATGATTTTTACAATGGAAGTTGTTTTAGCATTAGCATGTATTACAGGAATTATTGCTCAAGTTGCTTCTGGATTTACAAATATAAAGTTCTATGAATATTTTTTAGAGATAATGGTTTTTGAAGGAATTACCTTAACTTGTTATATCATTTTAAGTATGTTTATCCATACAATGGTAAATAATAAATACATTGGCTATTTTGTATTCGTTATGTTTTTAGTTGTAAATTCTTTTATCTGGCCAGTTTTTCATGTTTCTAGTAATATGGTTTCTTATGGTTCTTCAACTTCAGTAACTTATTCTGACATGAATAATTATGGTCCATTTTTACCAGGAGTATTATGGTTTAAAACTTATTGGTTATTATTTGCTTCACTATTAGTTATTGGCGGAATGGCTTGGTGGGTTCGTGGTCGTGAAACGGCTATGAATATTAGACTAGCCTATGCTAAATTTAATTTTGCAAAAAACTATAAAGGCATATTTATTTTATTATTTATT
>JANPGA010000455.1:0-3684 GCA_031423735.1 Bacteroidota bacterium
CGCCAATGGAAGTAATAGAAAGGTGTAATATACCGATATTAATTCCCCATTTTGAGTACGAATTACACGGTATAGAAGATCCGCGTATTGTTAAAATAGATAACCAATATTATCTCACCTATACAGCATATGATGGAATTAATGCATTAGGAGCTCTTGCGATTTCCCTTGATTTAAAAACATTTACTAAAATCGGAATAATAGTTCCTCAGATGTCATACAGTAGTTTCGAACACGTAGCGAATTCAACTACTTTTCTAAACGAAAAATATTTGAGATTTAACCAGCATTTTAAGGGGCAAGAAACACAATCAAAAAGTACATTAATTTGGGATAAAAATGTTATATTTTTCCCAAGAAGAATAAATGGAAAATTGCATTTTTTACATAGAATAAGACCAGATATACAAATTGTAAAAATTAATAATATAGAGGAACTAACAACTGAATTTTGGCAAAATTACTTTCTAACTTTTCAAGAACATATAGTACTTTCTCCAAAATACAAGCATGAAGTTAGTTATGTAGGTGGTGGTTGCCCTCCAATAGAGACGGAAGCTGGTTGGTTAATAATATATCATGGAGTGCATGACACCGTTGAAGGATATGTGTATTCTGCATGTGCTGCATTATTGGATTTAGAAAATCCAGTTAATGAAATATCGAGATTGCCCTATGCTCTATTTAAACCTGAACATACCTGGGAATTAACAGGTGAAGTGAATAATGTTTGCTTTCCAACTGGCACAGTTTTAATTGGAGATACCTTATATATTTATTATGGGGCGGCGGATGAACAAATAGCTTGTGCATCCGTAAGCCTATCGCAATTGATTAACGAATTATTGAAAAATAAAATATGATAATTAACAATTCCACCATCCCTAATTTAAAATTTTCTAATTCAAAATTATCACATCAATCAATAAAAGATGTGAGTTCAATAAATAAATTAGAACTCCCAGAAATTCTGTTTTTGACGTCCTATCCTCCACGGGAGTGTGGTATTGCTACCTATTCACAAGATTTAATTAATACATTAAATAACAAATTTCAGAATTCATTCAAAATAAATATTTGTCCTATAATTTCAAATCAAGAAAAAGCAAGTTACAATAACGAACCTAGATATATATTAAACTCTGACGAAACGGAAAACTATGAAATTCTTGCTAATAAAATTAATCAAAATAAAAATATACAATTGATTATACTTCAACATGAATTTGGCTTTTTCGCTTCTAATACAAATGCATTAATTGTTTTTTTAAAATTACTAGAAAAACCAAAAATAATTGTTTTCCACACAGTACTTCCAAATCCAGATCCTAGCTTTAGACAAAATGTTAAAAACATTTCCAATGCTTGCGATTCCATTATTGTAATGACTGAAAGAAGTTCGACTATCCTAATTCAAGATTACGAAATATTGCCACAAAAAATAGAAATTATTCAACATGGAACACATCTAGTTAAGCATATTGATAAGAAAGCGTTAAAAATAAAATACAATTTAGATTCACGAAAGATCATTTCCACTTTTGGTTTACTAAGTTCCGGGAAAAGCATTGAAACAACATTAAATGCATTGCCGGAAATTATAAAGACACAACCTAATATATTATTTTTAATAATTGGTAAAACTCATCCTACTATTGTAAAATTAGAAGGTGAAATATATCGACAAATGCTTGAACAAAAAGTAATAGACCTTAATATTCAAAAGCATGTTCGATTTATTAATTATTTTCTACCTCTCAATGAGCTTTTAGAGTATTTACAATTGACGGATATATATCTATTTACTTCTAAAGATCCACATCAGGCAGTAAGTGGTACCTTTTCCTATGCAATTTCATGTGGTTGTCCTATAATATCAACTCCAATTCCACATGCAATAGAGATTTTAAAAAATCAAGCAGGAATAATTATTGATTTTGAAGATAAAGATCAGCTATCACAAGGGGTAATAAAATTATTAAATAATGAAAATCGTAGAAATGAAATAAGCATGATTGGTTTACATCGAATGGCCTCAACAGCTTGGGAAAATTCTGCTATAGCTCATGCTAAATTATTTGTAAATGTAAGTTCAAATAAAATTAAATTAAATTTCAAATCACCTACTATCAATTTGTCGCAAATAAAAAAAATGACAAATACGTTTGGAATAATACAATTTTCAAAATTAAACAAACCAGATATTTCTTCAGGATATACACTAGATGACAATGCAAGAGCATTAATCGCAATGTGCCAGCATTATGAATTATCATTAGATCCAAAGGATTTAACTCTAATTCAAATTTATCTAAATTTTATTCGATTTTGCTGGAGATCAGAAGGGTATTTTCTAAATTATATTGATGAAAACTTAAAATTTACAAATCAAAATTCTACAACAAATTTAGCCGATGCCTTCGGTCGTTCCATTTGGGCGCTTGGTTACTTAATTTCATTGGAAGCTACATTGCCTCCATCCCTAGTTAGTGAAGCAAATCAAATTTATGAAACAGCACTCATTCATACCAAAAAAATTCACTCAACAAGAGCTATGGCATTTGTCATAAAAGGAATTTATTACCATCAATTAACGATGCCTTCACCTAACGATATTAATCTTATCAAAGAACTAACAGACAGATTGGTTCAAATGTATCATCATGAAAGTGAAACAAATTGGGATTGGTATGAAAGCTATTTAACATATGCAAATAGCCTTATACCAGAAGCATTATTATGTGCATACATAACTACGAAAAATTCACAATATAAAATTATTGCAAAAAAAACGTTTGATTTTTTAATTAATAAAATATTTACTAAAAATAATATAAATGTAATATCAAACAAAGGTTGGTTAAACAAAAGAAATCAAGGAAATGATTTATTTATTGGTGGTCAACAACCAATTGATGTTGCTTATACAATTATAGCTTTAAATAAATTTTATGAAGTATTTGCAGAAGAAGAATATTTTAAAAAAATGGAATTGTCAATGACTTGGTTTCATGGTAATAATTATTTGAATCAAATCATTTACAACCCTTGTACAGGAGGTTGTTATGATGGATTAGAAGACACTTATGTTAATTTAAATCAAGGTGCGGAGTCGACTGTAAGTTATTTGATGGCAAGATTAACACTTGAAAAATATTATTTAACCTCAGAAATACACTACCAAGGCGATTTAAAATTCAAATTAAATCCAATTTCAATTACTAATAAACAAAAGCATTTTGCATAAATAGTAGCGAACGAAAACTGACAATTACATCTGAACATAATTCAAGTATTGGTAAAATCATACGAAATTAAATAAGCAATTACAATAAGAAATAACACATTTTAAATCTAATTACTTAATAATTTAAAGCTGGATTAAAGATTTAAAGATATCATAATTGAAATAGCAATCTACAATAAATTTAAAGGAAAGAAGAAAAAATGTTAAATTAAAAATACTTATTTGAAATCAGATAATTTCAATTTCTAAATTATTAAAACACTTATTACTTCAAAATAAATCAATATGAAAACAAAAACAATTGGGATAATTCTTGCCGTTGTTGGAATGGTAATGATAGTATACACGGGATTTAACTATGTAACAACCAAAAAAGTGGTTGACTTAGGTCCAATACAGATAGATAAAGAAAAAAATCATGAAGTACAATGGAGTCC
>JANPGA010000456.1:0-10031 GCA_031423735.1 Bacteroidota bacterium
TCCACCCTTACGCAAAACATTTGGGGATTGCTCCAGCAAATCACGCAGCGCTCCTAATTCATCATTAACTTCTATTCGGAGCGCTTGAAAAAGTTGGGCTAAAAAAGAATGTTCTTTCCCGCGTATTGCACAACCAGCTACAATTGTTTTTAATTCATCAACTGTTTCAATATGTTTTATTGCACGCGCACGAACTATGGCGAGCATAATCTTTTTAGCATTGCTCAGTTCTCCGTACTCACGAAAAATTCGAATCAAATCATGCTCTTGATAAAAATTTAAAATTTCTTTTGCAGTAAGTTCTGAACGCTGATCCATTCTCATATCTAGATCTGCATTAAAACGAATCGAAAAACCTCTCGCTGCTTCATCAAATTGATGTGAAGAAACTCCAAGATCAGCAAGTAAAGCATCAGCTGGAATTGCGTTAATTTCTTCTAAACTAAATTGTAGATTTCTAAAGTTATCATGCACCAAATCAAATCGAATATCATCTGGCTTATTTGCTAAAGCATCCATATCCTGATCAAAAGCAATTAATCTTCCATCAACTAATTTTTCAAGTATTGCACGCGAATGACCGCCACCACCAAAAGTGACATCTATGCAAATAGAATTAGGCTCAATCGCCATACCCTCAACAGCTGCATCAAGCAGTACAGGATTATGATATTTCACCCTTCTCGCCTCCCTGATTTATTTTACCCATTACTTCTTCTGCCAACTTCGAAAAATCACTAGGCTCATCATTCATCATTGCCTCAAATTTTGCAGTCGACCAGATTTCGATTTTATTAGACCATGCTGAAAGAATAATGTCTTTGTCGATTCCTGCATATTCACACATACGCTTAGGAAGCAACAAACGACCAGCTGCATCCAACTCCAATTCAGAAGCACCGCGATAGAAGTATCGAGCAAACTCACGATTCTTTTTTACAAACATGTTTAGCTGATTTATCTCGGCACTAATTTTTTGCCACTCATCCATTGGATAAAGCGCCAAACAATTTTCAAAGCCGCGATTCAAAACGAATTTCTCTTTTGCCTCTGGAGAAATTTGCTTGCGCAATCCCGACGGCATACTCATACGCCCTTTAGCGTCAAGTTTACAATCGAATTCTCCTAGGAATTGAGTCATCTTTTTTGATCAGTTTAACCCACAATTGGGCTTCAAGTGGTAAAAGTAAAATAAATTTCCCCACTTCCTACCACTTTCTCCCACTTTGTTAAAAACTTTTACATCCTTAAAATATTGCTGCCTTTGAAAAGTATTTTGCAATTAATAGGATAAACCGGGAAGATTATGAAGCAAACCTAGCTACTTGATATACTTCTATTTTATTGCTTAACAGTTACTTACGAACAATCAGGTGTTAGCAGTGGATTTGCCAATTTTTATAAATAGGTAGTATCAGGATTTTGGAAAAAACGATAAATTTTGATGAATTTTCAAAAAAGGCCGTTTTTAATATGTATAGCAAAATTCGATTGCCTTAAAATCTGGATTTTGGGGATAAAGTGGGAGAATTTCAAAATTAACGAGGTTCAAAAGCAGCTTTTTTAAAGGATTCGCCAAACAGTTTGTTGTTTGCCAATTCAGTTTTCCCATAAAAGCACTAATTATTACTTAGGATCATTAACTTTTGCTCTCATTCTCAATGGATAAACAACAACAGCATCCTCCATACAACTCAATCGCCTATTTTTACCCCATAACATATGAGCGAAATCGAGAAAAAAGACTTTATAGATGTAGAAGAGGTTATTAGAAATAAAAATCCTCGGATATTAAAGTTCATTCCTGGCTTTCTTTTGAGCTATATAAAACGAATTCTTCATCAAGATGAGGTAAATGATTTTATCCGTAGGCACGGAGATAAAATTTCATTCGATTTTGTGGATGCCATCATCACAGAATTTGGACCTATTGTTACCTTTGAAGGACTCGAAAATATTCCTGTTTCAGGTGGAGCTATTATTGCGGCAAATCATCCAATGGGCGGACTAGACGCTATGGCATTGTTACAGGTTATTCAAAAGAAAAGGCTAGATCAAAAATTCATTGTAAATGATGTTTTATTAAGCATCAAAAGTTTAGGAAATCTTTTTATTGGCGTTAATAAACATGGAAAAAATAGTGGTGTAGTATTAGATAAAATCGATACCTATTACGATTCAGATACACTTGTCTTAATTTTTCCAGCAGGTCTAGTTTCACGAAAACAAAATGGTGGAATTATTAACGATTTAGAATGGAAAAAAAGTTTTATAACAAAAGCGAAGCGATTTAATAAGCCTGTGATTCCTGTTCATATCAGTGGCCAAAATTCCAATTTCTTTTATAATCTATCAAGATGGAGAGAACGATTAGGAATTAAAATTAATCTAGAAATGTTTTATTTGATGGATGAGATGTATCATCAAAGTGGGAAATCGATACATGTAAAGATTGGCAAACCCATTGATCCTCTTACCTTTGATAAACAATTTACTGATCAAGAGTGGGCACAGCGTGTAAAAAAACAAGTGTACGAATTATAAAAAGTGAATTCTTATTTAACTCTAATCACTTTTTGAATTTATTTTACAATATATTCGTGAAAGAACTTTTAACGTAAATTGTCGTTAATAGATAATTGTATGAAACCTACTATTGAACCAATCCCTTTACACTTAATTGAGCAAGAACTCAATAGGGATCGCTTTGTGCGGAGTTCAAATAATGGCTCGAATGAGATTTATATTCTAAACTATCATAATAGTCCTAATGTTCTGAAAGAAATTGGTCGCTTACGAGAAATTACTTTTAGAGCAGCAGGTGGTGGTACTGGACTTGATTGTGATCTTGATGAATTTGACACCTGTGAAACCTGTTACGAGCAATTGATCGTTTGGAATCCTGAGGAAAAGGAAATTACCGGTGGATATCGTTTTATTCAATGTTCAAAAGCAGGTTATAAGGATGGTCACTTGCAATTAGCTACTGCTGAATTGTTCAACTTTTCGGAGAAGTTTATTCTTGAATATTTTCCATATACGATTGAGTTGGGTCGCTCCTTCGTTCAACCCAAATATCAGCCTAGTGCGGAAAACCGTAAAGGGTTGTTTACGTTAGATAATCTTTGGGATGGTTTAGGTGCAATTCATAAAGACAATCCAGAGATAAAATATTACTTTGGAAAGGTAACGATGTACCGTCATTTTAATTTACTTGCTCGTGATATGATTCTTTATTTCATGCACTTTTATTTTCCCGATCATGAAAAACTTGTTACCCCAATTAAGCCATTAAATATTACCCATGATCTTACTTATTTTGGAGAAGAATTAGAAGGTCAATCGTATAAAGATGGACATCGAATATTAAATCAAAAAGTTCGTGAATTAGGCGAAAATATTCCTCCATTAGTGAATGCATACATGAATCTTTCTGCTACAATGAAAATGTTTGGCACTGCATTAAATGATCATTTTGGAGAAGTGGAAGAAACAGGAATCTTAGTTACTCTTGCCGACATTTACGAAACTAAAAAAGATCGGCATATAAATACTTATGTGAAAGGTCAATAATTTTCCGACCTTCGCAAAAGCAAATCATTACTTTTTAGCATTACCAATAGCGGAAATTAACCTCCTGTAAAAATCAATTATGCATATCACCTCCGCCCTTTTTGTAAAGAGTTCAACATTACCTGATCAGTTGCCTCCTGATAACATTCCTGAATTTGCCTTTATTGGACGATCGAATGTTGGGAAATCATCATTAATAAATATGCTTACAGGAAAAAAGGAGCTTGCAAAAACATCTTCCAATCCTGGAAAAACGCAGACCATCAATCATTTTATCATCAACGAAAAATGGAACCTTGTTGATTTGCCAGGTTATGGTTTTGCTAGAGTTTCACAAGAAAAACGTGATGAATGGCAATCAATGATTCGCAACTATTTAACAAAGCGAGAAAGTTTAATGAATGTTTTTGTGCTTGTTGATTTACGAATAGAACCTCAAAAAGCAGATTTAGAATTCATTAATTGGCTAGGGGAAAAAGGCGTTCCATTATCAATTGTTTTAACGAAATCGGATAAGCTGACAAAAAATCAATTACACATTTCCCACACTCGAATAAAAAAAGCCATTCTTGATACTTGGGAGGAATTGCCTCCAGTTTTTCTTACCTCAGCAGAAACTCGCCTTGGAAGAGATGAAATCCTAAATTATATCGACACAATAATGCCGAATTTCATCAAATCCTAAAAGCCAACGAATTAATTAGCTGATTACTTTTACTTTTTTCCCATAACTACGAGCAAAATCACGCATTTCCTTTGCATTTTCTTTATCACTCGTAGATCTTTCATAGGTATCTGCCATACTTGCTAACGTTTCATAAAAGAAAAGCTGCATCTCTTCAACGGTCATTTCTTCTGTCCATAAATCAATACGCATTGTGCTTTTTTCAGGCTTATCCCAAAGCGCAATCATAAAGGCTTTTGCATCGCGCATACCCTCAATTCCCGAATCATCTGCTTTCCAGTTAATTTGTACTGGATGTTTGTCTTCATTTAAAGATACCGAAATACGAATATCTGATTGCTTAACTACTTTACTTTCCTTTGCCATGATTTGATTGTTATAAACATAAACCCTTTCTATTAAACTAATAATGAATTACATATTGTTGATTTTCACCAATAATTTACTCCCCCCTTCAATTTAATAGTCAGAACGGCGTCAAAAGTAATCAATCAAATGGGTCGAATTGATTAATGTTATTTAAATCATGCAACAGATCGAACTCAAAATCGTTAATTTCGCATAGAATTATGAGTACATCAATGCGCAGTTTTCGATTTCTTATTTTATCCCTTTGCTGGGTTTTACTTTTGCCATCATTAGCTATTGCTCAATTTACAAGGGGCACTCAAATGACTTTCGGCAAAAATCGTGTCCAATACAATGATTTTCTGTGGACCTTCTATCAATTTAAAAACTTTGACACCTATTACTATTTAGGTGGCCAAGAACTTGCCATTTATGCCGGTCGAACTGCGGATAAAGAAATTGATGAAATTGAAAAACTCTTCGATTATAAAATTGACGAGCGTTTCCAATTTATTATTTACAATAAGCTTTCGGATTTTAAACAATCCAATATTGGCAATGATGATGAAGATCAAAATACAAATACGGGTGGTTTAACAAAAATTATTGGCAACAAAGTTCTCATCTATTTTGATGGTGATTATATTCACTTTAAAGAACAAATTCGTGCAGGTATTGCTGAAGTAATGTTCAACCAATTGATGTATGGTGGAAGTATTAAAAACCGAATTCAAGCTGCCGTTTTACTTAATTTACCTGAATGGTATTCAAAAGGTTTAAACTCATACGTAGCTAAAGGATGGTCGATTGAAGATGATAACCGTATGCGTGAAGGAATTATCTCTGGCAAATTCAATAAATTTAATCGACTAGCAAGTTCAGATGCAATTTTTGCAGGCCATTCATTATGGAATTTTATTGTTGAAACTTATGGAACTCCTTCAGTTTCAAACTTACTTTATACAACTCGCATTAACCGAAATATTGAAAGCGGATTTAACTATGTACTTGGAACTTCTACAAAAGATTTAATGAGGAATTGGTTGGATTTTTATCAACGATTATATTTTGATGATGATAAAACTAGAAATGCTTTTAATGGCGATCCCATCATTACTGTAAAGAAACCAAATCGAAAAGTTAGTCAGATGAAAATTTCTCCTGATGGAACAAAGGTTGCTTACGTTACGAACGATTTAGGGAAGTACAAAGTTTGGATTTATGATACCGTAAAAAAATCTAAAAAACGTATCGCCAAAGGCGGTTATAAATCCACTTCGTTAATTACGGATCTTTCATTCCCAGCAATAGCTTGGCATCCAAGTGGGCGATACCTTACTGCCATAAAAGAAAAGAAAGGCAAGATTTGGATGGATTATTATACACCAGGAAAACACCTCAAAAAAGAAACGAATAAGTTTTTTTACTTTGATAAAGTTTTAGATTTCTCTTATTCTTCCAATGGAAATGAGATTGTGCTTTCAGCAGTACAAAAAGGACAATCCGATATTTTTATTTTTAATCCCCGAACAAAAACTTCTCAACAACTTACCAAAGATAGATGGGATGATAAGACACCACATTTTGCTTTAAATGATCGATATATTGTTTTTTCATCTACACGTATTGAAGATTCATTAAAACCAACCAATTTTAAACAAATTGAACCGCTTGAAATTCCCAAAACATCGGATTTATTTTTATATGATTATGGAAATAAATCTCAATCGCTTTTAAGACTAACGAACACTCCCGCAGTAAATGAAACTCAACCGATCATGGTCGACTCTTCTCATTTTACTTACCTGAGTGATAGAAACGGAATCATCAATCGCTATTATTCGACTCTTGATAGTACAATTTCATATATTGATACCATAGTTCATTATCGTTACTTAGTAAATGAAATTCCTCAAAGCAATTATAAAAGAAATATTATTAGTCATGATGTGAATTATAAAACAACCCGTTATGCTGAATTAACAAAAACAGGTAATAGGTTGAAAATATATTTCCGTCCATCTCCTCCATTAGACACTTCATACACTGCCCCTTTGCGTAAAACAGCATTGCGTTTTAAATTAGATCGTGTAGTTGTTGCAGCGCCAGTGCGTCAAAAGGTTGCTGATCCATTTATGATTTTACCTCCTCCTACAACACAATTTGAAGAGGTAAAAACAGAAACTAAAAAAGATACGTCTTCAAAAATTGATATCAATAATTATCAATTCCAATCAGAGTTTGCAAACAAAAAGAAAAAAACTCCTGCTAAGCAATCAGAAGAGCCTACTGCCTTTGATGTAAAAACAGGTAAAGAACTTAAGGCTGTAATTCCTGCAAATGAATTAGATTCTGCAACACAAGTTCAAGTTGCCAAAGTGGATACTAACTATAAACTTCCTAAATTAAGAAATTATGATATTGCATTTACACCAGCATTTATTGTAAGTCAATTAGACAATAGTTTACTAAATGAAACGTATCAAACCTATACTGGAGGCGCTGTTTATTTTGATCCAGGTTTAAATGCCTTAATTAAAATAGGATTAAATGATTTATTCGACGATTATAAAATTGTTGGTGGATTTAGATTATCAGGAAATTTGAATAGTAATGAATACTACGTTAGTTTTCAGAATCTAAAACACAGGTTGGATAAACAAATTTCGTTTTATCGTCAGGCTCGTGAGGAAGTAACTGTTGACTCCTATTACAAAATCCATACGCATGAAATAAAATATTTGAATCGCTGGCCATTTAGCGAGTTAAGTAGTATTCGAGGTTCTGTTTCTCTCCGTAACGATCGAACAGTAAATTTAAGTACCGATATCGTAAATCTTGCAACCCCAAATCGTAACCAGAATTGGGCTAATATTCATCTAGAATATGTTTTCGATAACACAATAAATACTGGATTGAATTTATACAATGGCACTCGCTTAAAACTCTTTGCGGAATCGTTTACGCAAGTAGACAAAAAGAATACTTTTTTATCCGTCCTGGGTGGTGATTTTAGATATTATCAAAAAATTCATCGTCAAATTATTTGGGCAAATCGAGTTGCCGCAAGCACTTCGTTCGGACAGCAAAAACTAATTTATTATTTAGGTTCTACTGACAATGCTTTTACTCCTACTGATAATTTTAATTACGATATTCAAGTTGATCCAACACAACGTTATTCGTTTCAAGCATTGGCAACAAATATGCGAGGATTCATTCAAAACATTAGAAATGGAAATAGCTTCGCTGTAATAAATTCAGAAATTAGAATTCCTGTTTTTCAATATATCTTTAATAAACCTATTCGTTCCGATTTTTTTAGAAACTTCCAAGTAGTAGGTTTCGCTGATGTAGGAACTGCATGGACAGGACCTTCACCTTATGGCGATCAAAATACTTTTTTCAAAAAAGAATATCCTGAAAATCCAGGTAGTAATGTTACTGTTGTAATCACTAAAGATGTGAACCCTATTGTAGGTGGTTATGGCTTTGGATTGCGTAGTAGAGTGTTAGGTTATTTTTTGCGCACCGACTGGGCTTGGGGAATTGACAATGGAGAAATACAGCCTCGTATATTTTATTTCTCATTAGGTTTAGATTTTTAATCGATAAAATTAACCATCATGACACGCGAACGAATTCAACAGTTAGCAGAAAGCCATCATCGAGATATAATCGCAATACGTAGGCATCTTCACATGCATCCTGAATTATCATTTCATGAATATGAAACCTCACTTTTTGTAGGTCAGCGGTTAAAAGAAATGGGGATTAATTTTAAAGATAAAGTTGCAGAGACTGGACTCGTTGGATTAATTGAAGGAAAAAATCCTAGCAAAAAGGTTATCGCTTTACGTGCTGATATGGATGCATTACCAATTACTGAGGTGAATGATGTTCCTTATAAATCCAAAAACATTGGTGTAATGCATGCCTGTGGTCATGATGTACATACCGCTTCACTGATTGGCGCTGCTGCAATTTTAAATGAATTAAAATCAGAATTCGAAGGAACTATAAAATTAATTTTTCAACCGGGCGAAGAAAAACTTCCTGGAGGAGCATCCATGATGATTGCTGAAGGAGTGTTAGAAAATCCAACAACACATGGAATTCTTGGTCAACATGTAATGCCATTAATTCCAGTTGGCAAAGTAGGATTTCGTTCAGGAATTTATATGGCAAGTACTGATGAGTTATATCTACGTGTTAAAGGTAAAGGTGGACATGGTGCTATGCCGCATTTAAATATTGATCCAGTATTAATAACTTCACATTTAATAGTGGCTATGCAGCAAATTGTTAGTCGTGTGGCAAATCCAACAATGCCTAGTGTTTTGTCTTTTGGAAAAGTTATTGCAAATGGAGCAACCAATGTAATTCCTAACGAAGTGTACATTGAAGGAACCTTCCGCACCTTAGATGAGAAGTGGAGAATACAAGCTCATAAACATATGCTCGACTTAGCTCATCAATTAGTACAATCGATGGGTGGCACATTGGAATTTGAAATCCGTAAAGGGTATCCAGTTCTTGTAAATGATGAAGAGCTTACCAAAAAAACAAAAGCAGGAGCTATTGAATATTTAGGAAAAGAAAATGTTGTTGATTTAGATATTTGGATGGCAGCTGAAGACTTCGCCTTTTATTCTCAGAAAACCAAAGCTTGCTTTTATCGACTTGGAACACGCAATGAGGCAAGAGGAATCATTTCATCTGTACATACTCCGACCTTCGATATTGATGAAGAAGCCTTAAAAACCGGAATGGGATTAATGGCTTGGCTTGCGATCCGTGAACTAAAAGAAACTTAATTAACTTTTAAGCTCCGCTTCCTTTTCAATTCGCATCAACTCTTCTGCTTTAGCAACCATTTTTGATGAACCAATAAATAACGGAGTGCGCTGGTGCAACGAAGTTGGTTGTAAGTCAAGAATACGGTTAAAACCATCACTAGCAACACCACCCGCTTGTTCGGCAATAAATGCTAATGGATTACATTCATATAACAAACGTAATTTACCGTTTGGAGATTTTCCTGTAGAAGGATAAATATAAATGCCACCTTTTATCAGGTTACGATGAAAATCAGCAACTAATGAGCCTATATATCGAGTTGAGTATGGGCGATTAGTTGCCTTATCATCTTCCTGGCAATGTTTAATATAGTTTTTTACGCCGCGAGGAAAATGACGATAATTCCCTTCGTTGATGGAGTAAATGGCACCATCTTCCGGCATTTTCATGTTAGGATGAGATAAACAAAATTCTCCGATAGAAGGATCTAAAGTAAACCCATTAACCCCTTTCCCAGTAGTATAAACCATCATTGTGCTGGATCCATAAATAACATAACCAGCAGCAACTTGTTCAGTTCCTTTTTGCATAAAATCTTCCAAACGAGTAGGGCCTGTTATCCCAT
>JANPGA010000457.1:0-16988 GCA_031423735.1 Bacteroidota bacterium
TTAAGAATTAAGAATTAAGAATTAAGAATTAAGAATTAAGAATTAAGAATTAAGAATTAAGAATTAAGAATTAAGAATTAAGAATTAAGAATTAAGAATTAAGAATTAAGAATTAAGAATTAAGAAAAAAAAATCCCGCTAAATGCGGGATTTTTTTGTTTGAAATTTGAGTGCCCAAGACGAGAGTCGAACTCGCACACCTTACGGCGCCACCCCCTCAAAGTGGTGCGTCTGCCAATTTCGCCACCTGGGCATATTACTTTTCACAATCCGAACTTTGATTGGAAATGCAAAGATAATTATTCAATTTGAAAATTACCTCAATTTGATGATTTGAAAATGTGGTAATTTGAAAATTATTCTATTTATCAATTAACAATGTTTAATTAAAAAACATTCGTTTTAGTTATATTTTTTGCAAACTAAAATATTTAATTACAAACTACTTTTCTATAACCCATCGTAAGGTTTCAATTTTTTTATCGCCCTGGTTAACATTTACAAAATAAACTCCTGAAGATAAATTTGTTGATGAAAGAATAAATTCATTACGTCCACTTTTTGCTAAGTAATTATTGTTTTGAATTTCTTTTCCAGATACATCAACTATTGAAATATTTACAGAAGTATTTTTATCAGAAATAAATCTTAAAACAGAATTATCCTTACTTGGATTAGGGAATAACTGAATTGAATTTGCCTTTGTAATTTCATTTACTCCAGTAGGAATTGGTAAAACACGAAGACTATCTTGATAACGAATTGCAGTAATAGCTTCTATACCCAAAACTTCCTGAGTTGTTATTTGCAATAAAGGCAATTTTTTGTTTTTACCGATCCACTTATACTCACGTGTTAATGGTTGATCAAATCCAAAACCTGTCGACAACGTGTCTAAATAAACTGAATCATGAGCTGTAATTTCAGAAACAACTCGTAAAACATTAAATGTACCATATGGTGTTTGTAAAGATCCCCATCCATCAACATGATTTACTCGATGCTGAGTGCCACTTAATGAACCAGTTCCTGCAAGAGAAATAGAGAAATTAGAATCAGAAGAGTCAGCATCATTATAATTAACTGGGAAATTATAAATAACATCTTTACTAGTAAAGCCAACAGGGACTTGAATACCACTTAACGTTGCGCCCAACCCAACTTGCTCATATTTTGTTGAAGTTTTGTTATAGAATAAATAAGCATCAGTAAGTGGAAGTCCTGGTATTATTGATAAATCTGGACCTCTATGAGCAGAATTTGCTGGGTTTCCCAAAAAAGGAGAAAAATAAAGTGAATACGTAAAACCTGTATTGGAAATTGCTAAAAAAGAATCTACAACTTGCGAATCAGGAACTAGTGCTGTAAAATCCCAGGTAAAATTAGGTCCTGTTTGAGTTAAATCAACCACTGTTAAAATGGATGCCTGACTTAACCGGATGGTATCTCCAGAAACCGGAACGTCAGTACTTGTAACAGTAATTTGAGATTTTCCTTGAATAGCAATAACAAGTAATAATAAGGTAAATAATTTCTTCATTTTAGATTTTTATTTCGGACTCAAAAATAACAATCCATTTCGAATCAAACTAATTTAATAAAAATTACTGCTGAAAGATCCTTCTTAAAGCTGTACAACGACTAATTTCGTAAATATCTAATTTAGAATTCCGAACATTTATAGCTTTTAAACAAAAAAACTATACTCATTTCCACATCAGCATTAATGAAATATAAACTCACAGCAAGAATCAACAAATTACCCAATTATCATTATTTTTTCATTGGCAAATTGACTAACCGGCACATTAAAAAAATATCCCCAATGTAAATCAAAAAAAATCCAAAGCAAGCATTTTCAAATTATCAAATCTTCAAATTATTTCATTCATTCCTCTTCGCTTCGTTCCAATAAACGTCCATTTGATCTAATGTCATATCAGGCAAATTTTGTCCATTTGCACGTGCCGCATCTTCTAAATATTGAAAACGACGAATGAATTTTTTATTTGTGCGCTCGAGTGCCTCTTCTGGATTGATTTTCATGAATCGCGCATAATTCACAAGTGAAAACATCAAATCACCAAATTCCTGCTCTGCTTTAACTTGGTCATTCTTTGCTATTTCCACCTTAAACTCATTCATTTCTTCTTCAACTTTTTCCCAAACTTGCTCCTTTTTCTCCCAATCAAAACCAGCCGCACGCGCCTTTTCTTGTATTCGCATCGACTTTACCAAAGCTGGAAGAGAAACCGGAACACCTTCAAGTACAGAAGTTTTACCTTCCTTAAGCTTCAATTTTTCCCAATTCCGACTTACCTCCGCTTCATCTTCAACTTTTACATCACCATAAATATGCGGATGACGATGGATTAGCTTTTCACAAACCGAGTTAATGACAGTAGTAATATCGAAAGCATTTGATTCTGAACCTATTTTGGCATAAAATACGATGTGTAACAAGATATCACCAAGCTCCTTTTTAACCTCATCTTGCTGATTATTTAGAATTGCATCTCCTAATTCATACACTTCTTCAATTGTTAAATGGCGTAAACTTTCCATAGTTTGCTTCTTATCCCAAGGACATTGAGCTCGTAATTCGTCCATTATTGTTAAAAGTCGCTCAAAAGCTGATAATTTTTCATGTATTGTAGTCATATTGCAAAGTTAATGAACTCAAACACGCTGTCGTTTTTTACCTTTGCAACCCAATTTGCCCTTTAGTTCAAATGTTCAGAAGATTTCTAGTTGTTTTATTTGTATTTATCCTTCCCTTGCGATGCATAGGAAATGGCGATTCTTTGGATATTCCTGGACGTTGGTCACTTGGAGTCAAAATTCAAAATGGATTCCTTTTAGCCCATCGCCCAACTCTAGTATATCTTCAACAAGAAAAAATAAACAGTTTTGAGATCTCTTTTCTAAAAAGCACTGACGGTGAAGATGAATGGGAAAGGATTTATAATGCCCCATTAATTGGTGTTGCATATCAATATTTTGATTTAGGAAACAAAGAAATGCTGGGCAGTGGACAAGCATTATATCCATTAGTGGTATTTCCAATGCTTCATAAACATCATCTTCGATTTAATATTCGATTTGGAATTGGTATTGGCTATGTTGAAAAAAGATATACGATTTCGGAAGATTATAAAAACCAAGCGATAAGTACACACTTAAACGGTATGTTAACAACGGGTATTCAATTTAGATTTCCCTGTAACTCAAAAACGCAAATTAGTGCTGGAATTGATTTTACACATTTTTCGAATGGTGCTACTCGATTGCCAAATGCAGGGTTAAATATTCCAACAGTAAATATTGGGATTCAACATTTTTTAGGAAAACCATTTAAAGCAGAAAGAGGAAATCTAAACCCTTATCAGAAGAAAAGAGAAATAAATATTTATGTTGCTACAGCGCTTAAAGAACAAGTTCCAGGAGGCTCTCCAAAATTCAGTGTTGCAGTTCTTGAAGCCGATTATCACTTACGTGTAAGTCGTAAAAGTTTGTTAGGCGGTGGTGCGGATTTATTTTATGACCAAACATTACAAAAAAGGATTTATGAAATAGATAATGTCGCGCTAGATAATCCTAAAGCGAATTTTAGAATGGGAATTCATGGTTCCTATGGATTAATAGTTGGAAACTTTAATGGATTTTTTCAAATGGGTTACTACTTATACAATAGATTATCATTATCAGTGCCAATCTATCATAGGTTGTCGTTAAGGTATTATGTTAAACCAAGGGTATTTGTTTGTTTTAACTTAAAATCACATTTCGCTAAAGCAGATTATTTTGAATATGGTGTAGGATATAAATTTAAGTAGCATGAAAAACATAAAAAACTTTCTATTCTATTTGGTTTTGATAATTTCCTTTTCAGGATGTAATCAATTTGAAGATTTATTTAAAAGCACTGGACCAATTACAACCGAAGAGCGACATTTATCGTCAATACAGAACATTGAATTAAACTCGAATGTGGATATAATCATTCACAAAAGCAATAACTACAGAATGACAGTTACAGCAGGAAGTCATTTGATTGGAAAAATAGAAACAAATATTGAAGGTGATAAACTTATTATAAAAAATAGAAATAAATTTAATTGGGTTCGTAGATTTAATCCTACCTTAATAGTAGACATCTGGGTGCCTTCGCTTTATTCAATATTAATCTTTAATGCATCGGGGGATATTACTTGCGCCGATACCTTATTTGCTCCACATTTTGAAATAAATAGTTACGGAAGTGTTGGTACTTATAATTTAAAATTAAATTGCAATGAAACATTTTTGAAAATTCATAATGGACCAGCTGATATAAATGTTACTGGTTTTGCAAATACAAATATTATTTATTCAGCTGGAGATGGAAAATTTAATGGCGATAATTTTATAACATCCACCTCAGAAATTACGCAGAAAGGAATCAATGATGTTAAAGTAAATGTTAGTACAAAACTTAACGTTTCCATTGAAGCAGAAGGAAATGTTTATTACAAAGGACATCCTTCTCTATTAAACTCTAAAATTACAGGATCAGGAAAACTGATACCACTATAAAATAAATTGTGATAGTACTACAAGACATTACCTTCGAATTTGGATCAAGAATCCTATACAGCGATTTAAACTGGCACATCAAACAAAATGAAAAAATTGGATTGATAGGCGCAAATGGAACAGGGAAATCAACTTTACTTCGTGTTATCAGCGGCGACTATTCTGTTTCTAAAGGACAAATTTCGAAACGCAATGAATTAATTTTAGGATTCTTAAATCAAGATCTTTTAAGTTATCTTTCAGATAAATCCATTCTTGAAGTTGCAATGGAAGCTTATGAACGCGCCAACGAATTACATCATGAACTTGAACAATTGTTTAAAGACATGGAGCACGATCATTCCGAAGCAATCATGAATAGATTGCATATTGTACAAAGTGAATATGAAGCTCTTGATGGATATAACTTACAGCATAAAGCAGAATCAATTTTAGAAGGACTTGGTTTTTCTACTGTCGATTTAAATCGCCCACTTTCTGAATTTTCGGGAGGATGGAGAATGCGTGTAATGCTTGCCAAAACATTATTGCGCCAGCCAAACGTATTGCTTTTAGATGAGCCAACGAATCACTTGGATCTTCCATCAATTCAGTGGCTAGAAGATTATTTAAAAGAGTATGAAGGAACTGTTGTAATAGTTTCTCATGATAGATTTTTTCTGGATCGTGTTGTAAATAAAATTGCAGAAATCGAGCATGAAAAAATGACTTTGTACACTGGAAATTACAGCGATTATCTTGATGAAAAAGAAGAACGCATGGAATTGCAGATGAATCAATTTAAAAATCAAGAAAAATTTATAAAAGAACAAGAACGATTTATTGAAAGATTTCGTGCAAAAGCATCTAAAGCTAGTGCTGTACAGTCGCGTGTTAAGGCAATGGAACGTATGGATCGAATTAGTGCAGTTGAAGGTCCTTCAGCAAGTATTCGTATTCGTTTTGCAGTTGACAAACAACCTGGAAAAATAATCGAGAGTTTAGATATTAAAGATAAACGTTATGGTGAAAATATTATTTTTCATGATACAAAAGCAGAAGTTATACGAGGCGATAAAATAGCATTTGTTGGAGCCAACGGAAAAGGTAAATCAACATTATTAAGGATGCTTGGAGGTGAAGAACCATTTGATGGAGTTCATGAACCTGGATATAATGTAGTTCCTGCTTTCTACGCTCAACATCAATTAGAAAGTTTAAATGGTAACAATACTGCGCTCGAAGAATTACAAACAGCAGCACCAGAAGAGCAAGACACTTACCTACGTGGATTGCTTGGAGCTTTCTTGCTAAAAGGCGATGATGTATTCAAAAAAATAAAAGTGCTTTCAGGAGGTGAACGAGCTCGTGTTGCTTTAGCGAAAACGATATTAGCAAAAGCAAATTTTCTTCTATTGGATGAGCCAACGAATCACCTTGATATGGCAAGTGTGAATGTATTAGTTGATGTATTAAATCGATACGAAGGATCATATGTTGTAATTTCCCATGATCGATATTTTTTATCTCGTATTGCAAATAAGATTTGGTCGATTGATAATCATCAGCTCAAAGAATATCCAGGTACTTATGCTGAATATGATGAGTATTTAAAACTTAGAAAAGAAACTGCTAGAGCCAAAGAAAGTAGTATTAACAAAGCGGCCAAAATTGAAAAAGCAGAAGCACTTGCAAAAGTTAAAGCTGCTCCTCAAAAAGATAATCAGCAAGAGAAAGATAAAAAAAGAGATCGACTGAAATTAGAACAACTCGTTAAAAAATTAGAGGAGACTTTAAAAATAATAAAAGTAGATCATGAACGTTTATCAGAATTAATGAGTGATCCCGAAGCTTATAAAGATGCGATTAAATATAAGAAACTTCAACAAGAATATGAGATAGTTGATCGCAAATTTAAACATGCTGAAAGCGAATGGGAATCGCATTATCTACGACTTATTGAATCAGATCCTGCATGATTAGAATATTGATTATTGGTAGTATTTTTTCACTTGTTTTTTGTAGCATCTTAAAAGCTCAAGATTCAAGTGACTATTACAATCAAAATTTTCTCAGGTATGAAAATCGAATCTACAAATCAAATATTCAAACGGTAATACTTGAAAAAAAAGGGGCACCGTTAACTGATCCAATAATTCAACTTCACTCCGACGAAAAACTCATTCTGACCTTCGATGAACTTGATGCTGATGTAAGTGACTTTAGTTATCGTTGGATTCATTGCAATTCAAATTGGGAGCCTTCTACCCTACTCTCAGAAAGTGATTTTATTGATGGCTTCTTTACAGATCATATCGTTAGTTTTCGACATTCGTTTAATACTTTGCAAGAGTATTTTCATTATAGTTTAGAATTTCCCAATACTCAAATGCAGCCTATGCTTTCTGGCAATTATCTTATTGTAATTTATAAAAACGAACAACCTGAAATTCCAATTATCAGCCAAAGGTTTTGGGTTGTAGATAGCAAAGTTGAAATTAAATCATTTATTCATCGGGCAACCGATATTGCCTTACGTAACTCACATCAAGAAGTAGATTTTAAATTGCAATTAAACAAATTAAAAGTTGCGAATCCTTATTCCGACATAAAAGTTACTATTGTACAAAATAATCGTTGGGATGCTTGTATTACTAATTTAAAACCAATGTTTGCATTGGATCAAGAATTAGACTATAATTACGAAGAAGGTAATTTATTTGATGCAGGTAATGAGTTTCGCAATTTTGATATTAGAACTACTCGATTCCAAACTCAATTTATTGAACAAATTATTAAGGACAGCATCACTAATCGTTATTCATTTAATTTAAAGCCTGATGTACGGAAGTCAACTCAACGTTATTCAAGTGAAGAAGATATTAATGGGCGGTATCTCATTAAAATTTATGATGGTCGTGATGGTGACCTTGAAGGTGATTATGTAAAGGTGAACTTCCAACTTCCAGTATTAGAAGAAACTGACTCTGGGAGTATTTATATTTTTGGGCAGTTAACAAATTGGGAACTTATGCCTTGGGCTCGTATGAAATTCAATGAAACCTCAAGTAGGTATGAGCAAACACTATTTTTAAAACAAGGATACTATAATTACGAATATATTTACTTACCAATGGCTAAATCAAGTGCTCAAATTGCAGACACGGAAGGCAACCATTATGAAACAGAAAATGACTACTCTTTTTTCGTTTATTTTAAGGATATTGCGGGAAGATATGATCAATTAGTAGGATATAGGCTTGTAAATTCACGCACTCAATAATTTTCTTCTTTCCAAAACAGGCTTTTTACCACGGTATTTACTCTATTGGTCAAAAAAGATTTGGAAATCTCGATAGCTTCAATAGATTTGACACTTCAAGAAGCGAACATATGAGTACATTCACGGAAGTAACAGCCGGCATAAAGGTAAGTGTTGAAACATTTTATCAACCAACACATAGCAATCCTGCTCAAGCACATTACGTATTTGCCTATAGGATAACGATAAAAAATGATAGTGATAACGCTATTCGTTTAAAACGTCGTCATTGGTATATTGTAGATTCAGATAATACACGTAGAGAGGTGGAAGGCGAAGGAGTGGTTGGTGAACAGCCATACTTAGCGCCAGGTGAAACGTATCGTTATGTATCTGGATGTAACCTGAATACCGAAATTGGTAAAATGTTTGGAACCTACCTTATGGAGCGTCAGATGGATAAAAAACTATTTTTTGTAAAAATCCCAGAATTCAACATGGTTGTTCCTACCAAACTTAATTAAGAAATCAATCAGAAATACAGTGAAAGCCCTCTCTAACCGGAGGGTTTTTTTATGCTGGAAACTGACGTCGAAATTCAGCACAAATAATCCCAGTGGCAATTCCAACATTTAAGGATTCAGCAATTGGAGCATTCTTTTTTCCTTCAGGAATCCGAATGGCCTGATTAACAAAGGGTAATAACAGTTTACTCATTCCTCTGCTTTCGTTTCCCATTATAATCAAGGCATCTACGGAAAGGGGCTTTTGATAAAGATTTTCACCTTCTAACAAAGTAGCATATACTGGGATTTTATTTGCTGTAGCATTTTTAATAAGAAGATCAGGTAAAGAGTGATATTGTACAGGAATTCTAAACAAACTGCCCATGGTTGCTTGCACGACTTTAGGATTATAACATTCAACAGTATCGGGAGAACAAATTACCGATTGAAAACCAAACCAATCTGCAATACGGATGATAGTTCCCAAATTTCCTGGGTCTTGTAGTTGATCAATAAGAAGATGGAATCCTGAATTGGGTATTTGAAATGGTACTTCTGCAGGTATTTTAACTACTGCTAAAACCTTATTCGGAGTATGAAGTGCTGAAATTTGTTCTAATTCCTTCTCTGAAACTTGCTCAAATGGGATCCCATCAGCAATATCGGGAACAACCCATCCGCTTAAAGCGAATAAATTTTGAACATCAAAAGATGTGCTTAATAATTCTTGAATAAGTTTTGGACCTTCCACGATAAAGCAACCTTCTTGAATACGAAATTTGCGTTGTTGTAAAGAACGTACAAAACTTATAGTTGATCGTGATGCCATAGGTTGAGATTGAATGAAAGAGAATTGTACTTTTACGCGCCCCTTATGAATACACAAAAGACTAAATTTTATTTATTGGCATTTATCCTGACTGCTATTTTCGGATCAGGCTGTGGTGTATTAAGAAATATTCCACCCAATGAATATTTACTCGACAAAAATATCATTAAAACTGACCATCCCGAATATCGTGAGAATTTAACTAGTATTATTAAACAAAAGCCGAATCGTAGAATTCTATATGTGTTTAGATTTCATCTTGGGATCTATTTTTTGGCGAACAGAGGTAAAGAAACAAATTTTAAAAAATATTTAAAAACTGCAGTTGGTGAAGAACCTGTTCTGTTGGATACTTCATTAACACTGAAAAGCAGACAACAATTAGAAGTTTTCATGCAAAATAATGGCTATTTTAATGCTACTGTTAAAGATTCGATTGTAAGAAGAAAAACAACATGCAAAGTTTACTACCTTATCAAAAGCGGAACACCTTACCGATTTAAAAATTTAATTTATTCTATTTCCGATACATCATTGGCTAATTTGGTGTTTAAAGATTCAAGTCAAACATTAATTACAACAGGTAAAATTTTTTCAAATTCAACATTGCAAAACGAACGTGATCGAATTAGTAGTAATTTAAGAAATAATGGCTATTACTTTTTCAGTCCACAATACATAAGTTTCAAAATCGATTCATCATTAAAATCGAACATGGTAAATATTTATTTAACGATTGCCAATCCTCAAAATATTCAAAGGGATAGTTTAGTAAGAACTGATTCTATTCAGCAACATCATAAAAGCACTAATAAAGAAGTTTATATTGAAATGGAATATGATCCTATTTTGTATAAAACAAATACTACTCAAGATACCGTTAAAATAAACAGATATTATTTTATCTCCAATAATAAAAAGCAATTTTTATATAAACCAGAAAGATTATTAGAACAAATTTTTATCTATCCCGACTCTCTATTTTCACAAGCAAACTTAGATCTTACTTATAGAAGATTGGCAGATCTTTCTGTTTTTAAATTTATTAACATGAAGTTTGAGCCTATGGGAGTAAAAGATAGCTTGAACATTATTCCCCTTCGATGTAATATATTATTATCACCGTCCGCTCGTCAAGAATACAAATTAGAATCTGAAGTCACAAACAGTGGTGGTAATGTTGGAATATCAGGAAACGTTACTTATAAAAATAAAAATATATTTAGAGGTGCTGAATCCTTTGATTTTCGAATAAAAGGTGGACTTGAATTGCAAAGAAATTTTAGTGATACTACCTATCAAAGCTTACGACAAATTCCATTTTTTAACGCTTACGAATTAGGCCCAGATGTTTCACTTAATTTCCCTCGATTTTTAGGATTTGATATTAAGAATAGAGAATTAAGTAATAAAAATACATCCATAAATGCAGGATACAATATTCAAAATCGTCCTGAATATTTTCGTCAGTTAGCTAATCTTTCGTTGTATTGGAGTGCACGTTATGGCAAGTACCTTCGTTTATATTTCTATCCTGCAGAAGTAAACTTTTTAAAAGTAAAACTTGACCCTGCTTTTGAAAAACAACTTATAGATTTAAAAGATGAGAATATTTTATTAGGTTATCAAGATCAATTAATCGCGGATGGTAGAACGACTTTAATTTATAGTACACAGGATTTAAATAAATCTAAGCATTATTCTTACTTCCGTGTAAATTTAGAAACGGCTGGTAATAGTATAAATGCGTTAACCAATAAATCAAAAATTTTTAATGTAAACTATGCACAATATATTAGGCCTGACATTGATTACCGCCATTATATAGTAGTTAGAAATTCAAATGTTTTAGTTTTAAGATTAGCATCTGGATTAGGTTATGCCTATGGCAATTCCAAAAGATTACCTTTTGAAAAGAGTTTTTTTGCAGGCGGACCCAATGACATTAGAGCATGGAGATCGCGATCTATTGGTCCAGGTTCATCACAAGCAAGTGATGCATTTGAACGATTTGGAGAAGTAAAAATTACAAGCAATATTGAATATCGTTTTGAAATTTTTAGAAAATTAAAAGGGGCGTTTTTCACAGATGCAGGAAATGTATGGCTTTTAAGGAAAATTGAAGAACGTCCGGGAGGTACATTTGAATTTAAATCATTTGCTGATGAAATTGCTGTTGGAGGTGGATTAGGATTACGATTTGATTTTACATTTTTTATTATACGAGTGGATGGTGCAGTTCAGTTAAAAGATCCTACAAAACCACCAAGCGAAAGTTGGGTATTAAGAGCAAACAAGTTTAATGATATTGTATTGAATTTCGGTATTGGTTATCCCTTCTAGAAAAAAAAGGCACACTAACTTGATAAAGAATTAGCGTACCTATAATTTTTAAGTATATATATTTCTTAACTTAATCTCCAAACTATTTTGTAAAGTTTCCCTTTTCAAATTTTAAAGAAACTGAATTCATGCAGTACCGTAAATGAGTTGGTGCTGGCCCATCATTAAACACGTGACCAAGATGAGCATCGCATCGGCTGCAAACCACTTCTGTTCGCTCCATTCCATAAGTATTGTCCTTATGTTCAATAACGCATTTAGGATCTAGTGCGGCATAGAAACTTGGCCACCCGGTTCCTGATTCAAACTTGGTATCTGAAAGAAATAGGGGTTGATTACAACAAATACAGCGATAAATTCCCTTTTCATGATTATCCCAATACTTGCCAGTATATGCTCTCTCAGTGCCTTGATTACGTGCAACTTGGAATGATTCAGGGGTTAATTGTTTTTTCCAATCAACATCTGATTTAACAACCTTATCAGTATATACTTGGATCTTCTGGGAGGCAGTTTTTATACTAGTAGGATTTGTTTTTTTTATTGCTACTTGACTAAACGCTAGTACACTACCTAACATCACTAACGATAAAGTAATGATTCTCATTGATTTTTTCATCATCAGTAAACGGAAATAAAATCATAAAAGTATTGAATACAGCAAAAACTTAACAAATAACTCAACTATTATGAAATTCCTTACAAATTCAGCAATGAAATTTGAAGAACTTGTAAAGAGGTGATACGTATTAACTCCTAACAAAACAAGAAGGAATAAATTATGCTCCAGAAAGCACTGAAATACCTATTACATCCAACCTTAAAAGGTATTGAAGACAATGCACTGATTAAAAAGGTTGCTATTGCTCAACGACTAATATTAATTACAACATTAATAACAATTGGTTACTTTTTCTTCTACTTAAGCAAAAACATTAGAATTCTTGCATATACAGGCACTTGGGATATCGCTGGTTATATCCTATGTTTTATTCTATTAAAAAAAGGTCATTTACAAACTAGTCGCAATTTATTTGTAGTATTCTTGAACTTTAATTTATTCTATTCAAGTCTATTTCTGGGTCAAGCATCTGGAAATCAATTTTGGTACATACCGGTTGCTGCAGGAACTTTAATATTCTTTGATTCCAAAGAATCAAAAAGGCAAATATTATTTTGCACACTATCCTTAGCTCTATTAACGATAATTGAATTTATACCGTTTAATCTCCAATATTTAACGAATATATCTCCATCCGAATCATTGCAAAACAACAAACAAAACATAATAATAACATTAATTGTAACAGTATACTGTGTTTATTATGCGATGCGTTTATTTTCAAAAGCTAGTCAAAATATTGAAATTCAAAATGCAAGCTTAACAACACTTATCGAAAATATGGGGAGTTCAATTTGGCAAATAGATAAAAATTATAAGTTAGTAATTCAAAATACTTATTGTAAAAAAATAGTGTTTAAAACACTTGGAAGAAATTTAGAAATTGGTGAAAATTTATTAGAATCATCTTATGAATTTGAGAAGAATAGAAATGGCTCAATAGTAGATTGGAAATCCTTATATGATCGTTGTTTAAATAGAGAATCATTTATTTGCGAATCAGTTCAAACATTAGATGGAAGAATAATATATAATGAACTTTCTTTTAGTCCAGTCATAATCAATAATACAGTTACAGGTGCAATTGTAAATTCCAAAAATATAACAAATAAAAAAGAGCAAGAGATTCATTTAATAGAAACTTCAGAAAAAATTAAAACACAAGCTTTGGTGGCTAGCACTACTCCTTACGGTGTTATAATTACAGATAATAAATTAAATATTAAATGGGTGAATATAGGATTTGAAAATATTACTGGTTACAATTGGAAAGAAGTTTTAGATAAAAATATAGAAAATTTACTTTTAGGTAATTTAACAAACCAGAAATCAATAACAGAATTAAACACAAAAACCAAACTAAAAAAATCCTTCACCATAGAGTTGATAAACTACAAAAAAAATGGGGAACCATTTTGGATGCAATTTAATATCACACCTCAATTAGATGAAAATAATGAAATACTTAAGTATATATTAATTGGGATAGATATAACAGAGAAAAAACAAACTGAAGAACAATTAAATATGCTTCTTACTCATTCAGAAAGGATAAATAAGGAGCTACAAACTCGGGATGAAGATTTACAAAAAAAGATACGAGAATTAAACAAACAAAGCTGGGAACTTCAAATGTCGGAGGAAAAGCTGAGGAATAAACAAAAAGACTTGGAGAGTGTGAATAAAGAGTTAATAGAAAACACTAAAAAACTTCAAGAACAATATCGAGAAGCAAAAATAAAAAATATATTAATTGGAAATGCAAGTAAAAAACTAAACTTGAAAGCTATTCAATTGGAACAGGCTAGCCAATATAAATCAGAGTTTTTAGCAAACATGAGTCATGAACTTAGAACGCCTCTAAATAGCATTATTATTTTATCAAGGTTACTCGCTGAAAACAAAGAAAACACCTTAAATACAAAACAACAAGAATTTGCAAAGGTTGTAAACAAATCTGGTTCCGACCTTTTAAATTTAATAAACGACATACTTGATCTTTCAAAAATTGAGGCTGGAAAAGTAGAAATTGAAATTGAAGAAATTACGCTAAACGATTTAGTTGAAGATTTAACTTCTCAATTTTTACCAATAGCTCAAGATAAAGAAGTAAATTTTAAAATTATTAAAAACTACAATGTTGACCAAATAATAAAAAGTGATCATCTAAGATTAACTCAAGTATTAAAGAATTTACTTTCCAATGCATTTAAATTCACTCCAAAAAATGGCGAAGTTGATTTAGTAATAAAATGTGAAAATAATAATTCAATATCATTTAAAGTAATTGATACAGGAATAGGTATTCCCGAAGAAAAACAAAATCAAATATTTGAATCATTTAAGCAAGTAGATGGAAGTATTAGTAGAAAATATGGAGGAACTGGATTAGGATTAAGTATTAGCAGAGAACTGATAAGACTATTAAAAGGAACCATTACTGTTTCAAGTAAAATTGAAATCGGCAGTCAATTTGAAATTAAAATCCCAACTGGACTTGAAGATACATTAAATGAAATTAATTCGAATGCAGAAAAAACCTTACTAATAATTGAAGATGACGAGGTATTTGCAACACTTATTGAAAATTTTGCAATGGAACAAGGTTTTAAAACGGTTGTTTGTAATAGAGGAGATACAGGTTTTATGCGTATTGCTGAAATAATTCCAAGTGGGATTCTATTGGATATGAATCTGCCAGGAATGGATGGACGAAGTATCATGCGAAAACTTCAAAGTGATCCTATACTTTGCAAAATTCCCGTTCATGTTATATCTTCAAAATTAAAAGGAAATAGTAAAGAAGAGTTATCTGCAATTTCTTGGATACAAAAGCCAATAAATTTCAATAAATTAAAAAACATTTTTGAATCCTTAAACCTAAATAAAACCAATGTTAAATCCAAAGTACTTGTAATTGAAGATTCACCCGAACAAAGTACGATAATCCGTCATTTGCTATACAAGCAAAATATTGATTGCATAATTGCAGAAACTGGAGAAGAGGCATTGAAACTTTCATCGAAAGAAGAATTTGACTGTATAATTCTTGACCTAAACTTACCTGATTCTGATGGATTGCAGATACTTAAAAAAGTAAAAGAAGATATAAATTTAACACAAATACCAGTTATTGTCTATAGTGCTCGTGAACTTACTCAAAATGACAAATTAGTATTAAGAGATTACGCAAGTTCATATGTACGTAAATCAGAATCAGCCTTTGATTTATTAATGGAAGAAACCGAGTTATTTTTACAATCTGTAAAAGAGCAAAAATCAAGAAAAAAAGTTACTACACCTCTCCTAATTAATATTGGAAATCTAAGTGGTAAAAAAATATTAATTGTTGATGATGATGCGAGAAATATTTATGCTCTCACCTCCATGTTAGAAAATTATAAAATGGATCTGTACTTTGCAAATACTGGAAAAGAGGCTATTGAAGAATTAGATAAGAATCCAGATATTGATCTTGTTTTGATGGATATTATGATGCCAGAAATGAATGGACTAGAAGCCACACAAAAGATCAGATTACAAGATAGGTTTAGCAAACTTCCTATAATTGCATTAACAGCAAAAGCAATGAAAGAAGATTACCAAATTAGTATCGATGCAGGCATGAATGAGCACATAACTAAACCTGTAGAAAGCAGTAAATTACTTGAATTAATGACAAGTTATTTCGAATGATAACTGAAAAAGAAATATCAAGTTCACGGAATGAATTCCTAGACCTTGCATTAAATCTCTATGGTATTAAATTAGATGGCTACAGACCAGAATTTATTGACCGAAGACTAGGCGTACTCGCATCAAAAAATGGATTTAATTCAATGTTTCAATTAAAACATGAATTAGTAAACAATGAACTATTTGCAAAAACACTTGAAATGAGCATTGCAGTAAATGTTACTGAAATGTTTAGAGACCCCATATTTTTTAAAGTTTTAAAAAATATCATTAATACAAATTTCAAAACGAGTAACGAATTGAAAATTTGGCACCCAGCATGCTCTAAAGGTCACGAAGTATTTTCTTTAGCAATATTATTAAAGGAGATTGGTATGCTAGAAAACTCGATTTTATATGGAACAGATATTTGTCATGAATCAATAAATGAAGCAAGGAAAGGAGTAATTAGAGGTAAAGAATTAAAAAAATATTCAACAAACTATTTACTTTCTGGTGGTAAAAATTCCTTGTCGGAATATTTTAAAATTTCATATGATAATGCACTTTTAAGTCATTCGATAAAAGAACGAATAAAATTTAGTTATCATAAATTAGGAACAGATTCATCATTTCAAATATTCCTAATGATATTGTGCTGAAAACTTTTCATTTATTTTAACCCTAAATATCAATCCCATTTATTAAATTCTTTAATTGAAAGCTTAGAAGTTAATGGAATATTATGTATGGGATTATATGAGCCAATTGAACAACTTGAGGGATTTGAAAAATTGGAATGCATCGACAACAAAAATAAAATATACAAAAAAAAGTAAAATTGTAAGATTTAGTGGAAAATCCCAAATCTATAGAATCAGTAAAACGTATCATACAAATAACACAAAACAATATCATGAGCACACCTTTTCATAAAATTCTTATTGTTGACGATCGTCAAGAGAACTTATATTCACTTGAAAGTATGTTAGCTGAAGAAGGACGAGAAATAATAAAAGCTAGTTCGGGTGAAGAAGCACTAAGGATAGCCTTTAGAGAAGACTTGTCATTAATACTTCTCGATGTTCAAATGCCTGAAATGGATGGCTTTGAAGTAGCACATATGCTAAAATCAACAAAAAGAACTCGCAAAACACCAATCATTTTTGTTACTGCTATAAGTAAGGAAAAAAAATA
>JANPGA010000458.1:0-5893 GCA_031423735.1 Bacteroidota bacterium
CTTTGAACAAGGGCAATTTGTATTGAGTGCAAAGTATCATGCGCAAGATTACGATAAAATGCTTTTAGATCTTACTGCATATAGCATCGAAGCTTCCATACTCTCATCCGTTGCCAAACTTCCTCAAAGCATTGATAACTATATATCTAATTTGCCTTTTAGTTTAAAATTAAATGCAGAAACGCCAATTCCTATCGGGAACAATTATCAAACTCCTTTAACGTTAGGATACGATCGATTAGCAAATGCTGTGGGAGCGTGGGAAATGTTTAAAAAGGAATCAGTGCTTATTATTGATGCTGGAACCTGTTTAAAATATGATTTTGTTGATAAGTTTGGTGTTTATCAAGGAGGCGCAATCTCTCCAGGATTACTAATGAGGTACCAATCATTGAATCATTTTACGGATCGATTACCGCTCCTACAACCAGTTGAAGAAGCTGACTTAATTGGTAGTAGTACCACAGGATCAATACATTCAGGAGTAATAAATGGCATGTTAGGAGAAATAAAATTTATTATTAATGACTATCAAATGAATATTAAGCCTCTTCGAGTTATATTAACCGGCGGGGATACTTCTTACTTTTTAAATAAGCTTAAAACCTTCATCTTTGCAGCCCCAACCTTAACTCTTCAAGGATTGGATTCAATTCTCCGATATAATCAATGAATCACCAAACAAATAAATTAATCATTGGGATCTTTTACCTAATAATTATTTCAACCTTTTCTGCTAAAGCTCAAACAAATACAATTTCGCCTTATTCGAGATTTGGTCCCGGCGATCTTATTTATAATGGATATGCAAATCAAATTGGAATAGCAGGAGTTTCTATTGCTGGTAATTCGGCTACTAAGTTAAATTTTAATAATCCTGCATCATATGCTTATGATACTTTAATGGTTCTTGATTTTGCGCTTAATAGCGAGATGGTTATGCAAAAGCAAACAGGCATTTCTACTCGACAGTTAAATACCACAATTAATAATTTTTCAATTGGCTTTCCTCTTAAAAGAGGAATTTGGGGAATGGCTTTTGGCTTTCTCCCATATAGTGGTACAGGATATAAAATTCAAACTAGTGAAAAGTTAGATTCATCAAACTCGTTAATTACAAAGTATTTAGGTGAAGGTGGTTTTACTAGATATTATATTGGTTCTGGTGTTAAAATAACGAAGCAACTCTCTTTCGGAGTGAATGCAAGTTATTTATTTGGAACGGTTGATAAAACCAGAAAGGTAATTTTTACAAATAGTGCCTTTTATGCAAATCGTAATAAGGATGAAATAAATCTTGCTGATTTTTATTTTGAAGGAGGATTAAACTATAATGGTAAATTAAACGAAAAATATAATTACGCTATTGGAATTACAGGTGCTCCCGCTCAAAATATTAGCGCTAAAAGAACTACTCTTTGGGTGAATTACCGTTACGATCCATTTAATGATTTAGAGCAAGATCGTGATACCATTTCTTACTCTCCAGATGACAAAGGAATTGTTGTTTTACCAGCAAAAATTGGTTTTGGAATGCAAATTAGTAATAAAAAAATGTCGGTTGGTTTAGATGTGAATTGGCAAGATTGGAGTAGTTACAAGGTTTATAATCAAACGGATAGTTTAAAAAATAGTTTTAAAATCGCCCTTGGTGGACAATGGATTCCAGATCAAAAAGGTGTTTCTTATGCTGGAAGAATTCAATATCGAGGTGGACTATTTTTTAACAAAACTTATTTGGAGCTAAAAAATACTGCCTTAAATGATTATGGTGTAACTGTTGGACTTGGTTTGCCTTTTAGAAAATCATTTGGCTCGATGTTTAATTTTGGTATTGCTGCTGGAAACAGAGGTACAACCAAACAAAACCTAGTAAAAGAACAATATGTACGTTTAGTTTTTGGGGTTACTTTAAATGAAGATTGGTTCCGTAAAAGCAAATACGATTAACGGTTGATGGGAGTACTTTCTAAAAATAATGTTCGAATACATACTTATCTCCTGTATTTTTTAGTAGCTTTAGGCTTCTTATTTGTTTCATGCGAAAATGATAAGGATGAGATAACACGAATTTCTAGTAAAAGTACCGATCCTAATGAAGAAATTAAAGGCTTGGAAACGCTTTACAGTGATTCAGCAATTCTAAAAGTAAGAGTGAAAGCTCCAGTTTTAAAAAAGTTTGTTAGTCCGAAAGGAATAACGGAACTACCAAAAGGTTTACTAATCGAATTCTTTGATATCAACCATAAGGTGGTTTCTAAACTTTCAGCAAACTATGCTATTCACTATGAGCAAGAAAGTAGGTGGGAAGCCCAAAGTAATGTAGTTGTGGTAAATGAGAAAGGTGATCAGTTAAATACGGAGAAACTTACTTGGGATGAACGCAAAGAAATATTGTATTCAGATCAGTTTGTTAAAATCACCTCTAAAGATGAGATTATTTATGGTAATGGTTTTGAAGCAAATCAAGATTTTAGTCGTTATCGTATCTTTAAAGTTAAAGGACGAATCACAGTAAAAGAATAACAAAATGCTACGTGTACTCGAGCTTTCATGGTTATTTATCGCTTTAATTGGAATTGCTTTAGGCAGTTTCAAATGGATGACTGAAGGGTTCTGTTCAGCGATTTGGTTTTTCCTTTTTTCGATAATAGCTACCATTTTTTGGATGGTTCGTCGTAAACAGAGAATCCAAATGAGTAAAAATCAGGGTTAAAAACTTATCAGTTAGCTCTTTATTCTACGCCCCTTTTCATCTTAAATGAATAATATGGGTGATTTTAGATTACTTTAAGCTTGAATTTTAGTTTATTAGAAACCGTAAGTCGCTTTCGTCGTAACAGGAAGAATCGTATATTCGCAGCCTCAAATCGGAAAAAAATTATATAGTTATGGCAGTTATCAATAAGATCAGAAGCAAAGCAGGCCTATTGATTGGAATCGTTGGATTCAGTCTTTTTGCTTTTATTCTAGGGGATTTACTCCACAATAACAAAAATCTATTTGGTGGAAATGATTCCACAGTAGCTGTTATTGCAGGAAAGAAAATCAACGTTCAAGATTTTGAAGCTCAGGTTCAAACAATGGTTACAAATTATAAACTGAACAACAACAAAGAAGATGTTGATCAGAATACGATGGATCAATTGCGTGAGCAAGCTTATAATCAACTCATAAACGATGAAGTAATGGGTAAGCAGTATAATAAAATCGGATTAACGGTTTCTGCTGATGAGTTATTTGATATGGTTAGAGGGAATAATCCTCATCCACAAATTAAGCAAGCATTTACTGATCCAAAAACTGGAGTGTTTAATCCAGCCAATGTGATCAACTTTCTTAAAAATATGGATAATGATAAAACGGGTCGTACGCGTGCACAATGGCTAGTTTTTGAGAAAGCTATTCAACAAGAACGTTTAAGTCAAAAATACAATGATCTTGTTAAGCAAGGTTTATATGTAACTTCTATGGAAGCTAAGGATGATTTTATCAATAAAAATCGTACTGCTTCTATTCGTTATGTAACAATTCCATACAGTACAATTGTTGATTCAACTATTCAAGTTTCTGATGCTGACTTAAAGTCGGTTTACAATGCTAATTTGAAGCGCTATAAACAAGTTGCTAGTCGTGCAATTGATTATGTAACATTTGATGTAAACCCTTCTGATATTGATCGTAAAACTGCAGCTGATGGTATCGCAAAATTAGTTGATGGTTTTAAAGCTTCTACTAATGATTCAGCATTCGTTACAATAAATGGTGATTCTCCTTTTGATGGTTCTTATCATAAGAAAGGTACTTTACCTCCGAATATTGATTCGGTTATGTTTAGTGCAGCTTTAGGTACTGTTGTTGGTCCTTACGAGGAAAACAGTACATTAAAACTTGCTAAGTTATCTGGAAGTAAAGTAATGCCTGATTCAGTAAAGGCTAGTCATATTTTATTAAAAGTTGCTGATCCAGCTCAAAAAGCATCAGTAATGGCTTTAGCTGATAGTATTAAAAAGGCAATTCAAGGTGGAATGCCAATAAATATATTGTCGGATAAATATTCTACTGATGAAGGCGCTAAAACTAAAGGCGGCGATTTAGGTTGGTATGCTCCAGGAGCAATGGTAAAAGAATTTAACGATGCTACGTTTGGTGGAAATAAAGGTGATGTTTTAGTTGTTGAAACACAATTTGGAATTCACATCATCAAAATTATGGATCAGAAAGGTTCTTCTCGTCAAGTGCAAGTGGCTATTGTTACAAGTAAAATTGAAGCAAGTTCTAAAACATATCAGATCGTATTTAACAAAGCAAATGAATTCGCTGCTAAAAGTAACACTGCAGAATCTTTCGATAAAAACATTTCATCTAGTAACCTAACTAAATTATCTGAATCAAATATTACTGAATCAGCTAAGCAAGTTGGTCCTCTTGAAAATTCTCGTGAATTAATTCGTTGGGCTTTCAATGCAAAAATTGCTGATGTTTCAAAAGCATTTGAATTTGGAAATAAATTTGCTGTTGCGAAACTTACGGATGCTCGTGAAAAAGGATATTCAACTTTAGAGCAAGTAAAAGATCAAGTTACTGCTGAAGCACGTAAGGATAAGAAAGCTGAAATGATTATCGAGAAAATTAAAAAGGCAGGCAATACAACTAATCTTGACGCATTAGCTGCAAGTAACAAACAAACTGTAGTTCCTGCTGATAATATTTCATTCGCAACTCCTTTCCTTGGTAATGCAGGTATGGAAGGTAATGTAGTAGGACATATTATGAATTTAAAAGCAGGGCAGGTTTCTGAACCTCTTAAAGGTCTTAATGGCGTTTATGTTGTTTCGGTAACTGCTTTTAAAGAAGCAACAGTACCCAAAGATTTAACAGCTAATAACAAAGAGATAAAACAACAAATGCAACAGCGTTCACAGTATGAAGTATTTAATGCTTTAAGAGAAAAGGCTGAAATTGATGATAAAAGAAATAAGTTCTATTAAGAGAATAGTAACTAAATAAAAAACCCTGAAGTAGAGTGCAAATGCACACACTTCAGGGTTTTTTTTATTTAATTCTTCGAATTGCGAAACTTGGATTGTTACTTAACTCAACAGTTACATAAATTATTTCCCAATTATATTTTAAGCAAAATTCATGCACAGCTTCTATAACACCATATCGAACCATTCCATCCCAGTTGCCTAAAATAAAATCATGACCTGCCATAAAACCATCAGCCTTTACTTTGGTGCTGTAAGTAACAAGTTCCTCGTAGGTTGTTTTGTAGGAGTGGTCGGTATCAATGTAAATCCAATCGAAATAATCATCCTTAAAATCCTTTACTACTTGAGTTGATAACCCAAGATTAATCTCTAAGGTCTTATCATTAATTTGTTGGCGAAATTTATTTTCTACATTTTGACGTTTATTTTGGTTATAACGTTCGCTTCCCCAAAAGTCAACTAAGTGCATTTTTTTTGGTTTACAATACTTAAAAATAAGTTCAGTAAAACTACCTTCATCAACACCTAATTCAGCAACAACGGCATTCTTCGGAAGAAGCTTTAAAAGTTCTTCTCTGTTTGCAATCATCTTTGCATTTTCGATATGTTTATTTTCTAAATTGTATTTAGGAATATCCGCCGACATTTTTTTAAACTGCCCTTCATAATAATTAGATACTTGCTCGAAAGCTTTTTTTCGTAGTGGTTGCGGAATTAACTTTAATAATGGAGTACTCATATAGTAAATTTATAATATAAAGTGAGATGTTTGAAATCTGATAATAATATAAAGGTACTACATTGATTTTAAATAAAGAAGACATTTCGATCATTTCTGAATGTGAAGCTTAAAATTCCATGGATATAGAGGTTATTCCACGATAAAGCAGCTTTATTAG
>JANPGA010000459.1:0-2069 GCA_031423735.1 Bacteroidota bacterium
TAATTTTAAAACTTGGAAGATCATTAAGCAAATAAATTCATATTTAGCAGTATATCAATGCAATAACCTTAATACAAATAATTTTTAATCAATAAAAAAATTGTCTATCAGTTCGCAATTTTTATTTTATATTTGGCAAACGAACGAAGCTTAGCTAATGTCAAACCTTAACTTATACGATATTTACCTAAATATGGAAAAAGAGGATATTATCCTTTCTTTCAAGGGTGATATTACGAAAGATCTGCTTTCCTCTGTTTACCAGATAATCGAAGCAAGAATTGAGAATGAAAATGATGACAATCGACGTAAAAAGAAATTTTATAGTGTTTTAGTTGAATGTCTTCAGAATATGTATCATCATATGGAATCAGTTCAAAATGAGAATGGCAAAAAATCAAGTGAATATCCGGGAAGTGCAATTTTCATTATTGCAAAAGGCAAAGAAGGAAGTTACAGAGTTTTCACTGGCAATTTTATTCTTAATGATAATGCAATAAATCTAAAAGCTAAAATTGAAAAGATTAATGCAATGAATGCTGTAGAGTTAAAGGCACACTACCTTGAAACATTAGGCTCAACAGAACTATCAGAGAAAGGAGGCGCAGGATTAGGGATTATAGAAATAGCTCGTAAATCTGGCGGGAAAATATTTAATGATTTTCAAAAAATTTCAGAAACACATTCATTTTTTACCTTATCAGTTATCATAAACTAAAAAAAAACAAAAATGATTGTTGATTTAATAATTGCAGGAACCAATAAAACACCAAGTGTAAAGTTTCAAGCTGAAGAAGGGATACTAGAAATTTCAGGAAGATCAATACCAGAAAACTCTATAGAATTTTATCAGCCAATGTTTAATTGGATTGACTTATATGCTTCTAATCCATTGGCAAAAACTAATGCAAAAATAATTTTAGAATACTTTAATACAAGTTCTTCGAAATGCATTTTAGATGTTTTACGTAAGCTAGAACAAATAAACAAATGTGGCAAAAGTGAAATTGTTGTTTTATGGCATTATGAAGAAGACGATGAAGATATGATGGAAGCTGGACAAGATTACGATGCGCTAGTTGATCTTCCTTTTGAGTTAATAAAAATATAGGTTATTTTTTTTCCAACATTCGTCTTAATACATCGAAATACAAAGTTACGTATAAGAGCAAGGTCATTATCCAAATGATGATGGTATTGAACCATAATGTATCAATTGGCATCCCAAATAAAGTCTTTTTATAGGAATAGAATGGCGCAGAAAAAAAACTACTTTCTTGTGAATTTATAAATACAGGTTTAAACCTTCTTATTACTTTATTGTCAATTACGATCACTTGATTTTTAGCTTCATTCGTATTTAAAACAAAGTCTTCAAGTTTAGCGTTGCTATGTTGATGCTTAAATAGAAGAAAATTTTCAACTGAACCAAATCTGTTTATTAATGTAGTTGTAATTTGAGCTTTAATATTTTGTCCTTCATCGAATTCACGAATAAAATAAGATCTTACCGAGTCCAAATCAATCTTTAATAAATTAACGGAAGATTGGGCATTTTTAAGTAAATCAATTGGTTTGTCATTTGCTAATTTCAGATCAGGAAATTCCTTTTTTATCAATCTAAATTCTTCATTAAAAAATGAATTTAAACAAACTAATGAATCATTTTTTAGATTTCCTTGAGCAACCAACCTTTCACCTTCGGTAATTTGATTTTCAATTTGTGGAAGCCAAAAGCTTTTTCTATAATTTGCATTATTAATTTTCTTTTCAACATTAAAAAATTCTGATTCGTAAGAATTGTTTTTAAATTGATCAACAGCAAGTCCTTCATAAGCCCATCTTGTTGCCATAACATTTCCAATTAATGGCGATCCAGTTCTATTACTTACTAATGGATTCAATTCATCAAATTTAACCATTACTCCACTTAACATTATTTGGGGAATAACTAAAAATGGAATGAGAATGTAAACGGCAACTCTTGTTTTCATTCCAGAAGAAATATTCAATCCTAGTAAATTACCAAAACAGGATACTGAAAATAAAATTATAAAATAATGTAAGTG
>JANPGA010000460.1:0-5125 GCA_031423735.1 Bacteroidota bacterium
CCTAATCCTCGTAAGCCACCTACGAAATCAATACGTTTATCTTTTCTTAAATCAACTATATTTAAAAGTGGTGCTAAAACTCTTTCTGAAAGAATTGTAACATCTAAAACTGCTATAGGGTCATTGTCATTGTATGTTCCAGCTTTAGCTGTTAAGGAATACCATTTACCACCAATGTACATGCTAAAATTATGCAATTTGTCAGGACGATATTCACTGGTTCCTTTCTCAACAATGTCAAAGTTTTCTTTTAACTTATTGATAAATTCTTCTTCTGTTAATCCGTTTAGATCTTTAATTACACGATTGTAATCCATGATCTGTAATTGATTATCAGGAAAATGAACGGCTAAGAAAAAGTTGTATTCTTCAGATCCATTATGATTCGGATTTTTTTCGCGTAATTCTTTTCCTACCAACCCTGCTGCCGCAGTTCTATGATGACCATCTGCAACATAAGTTGCTGGAATTTTTGCAAAAAGATCAGTAATTTGTTGAATGGTTTTATCATCCTTCACAACCCATACTGTATGCCCAATACCGTCATCCGTTACTAAATCATACTCTGGTGTTGCTTTAATTATTTCGTTAACAACCGCATCTAATGCAGGCACATTTGGATATGCAAAAAATACTGGCTCTGCATTCATATGTCCAACGCGAACATGGTTCTTGCGATCTTCTTCTTTATCCGGACGAGTTAATTCATGTTTTTTAATTATTCCATTCATGTAATCATCAACAGAAGCACAACCCATAATTCCGTATTGAGTTCTTCCATTCATCGTTTGACTATAGATGTAATAACACTCCTTATCTTCATTAAAGAGCACACCATCAGCAACCATCTTCGCGAAATTTTCTCTTCCTTTTAAATAGATTTCTGGAGCATAAACATTTGTTCCATCTGGAAAATCAATTTCTGGTTTAATTACATGATAAAAAGACATCGCATCACCGTTAGCTTCAATTCTTGCTTCTTTTTCATCTAGTACATCGTAAGGGCGACAAGCAACACGCTTTACAAATTCTTTCTTCGGACGAATCCCTTTAAATGGTTTTAAAATTGCCATAATATTTTAATAAGTTAATTTTTCTTTTTATTTATTGTGATTAATATTATTTAGTGTCCTTTAAAGAATTCAACAATTTTTGTTGCTATCTCAACACCAATTCTTTCCTGTCCTTCTTTAGTTGATCCTCCAATATGTGGCGTAAGTGAAATGTTATCATGATTACGTAATTCTTCTTTTATCAATGGTTCCCCTTCAAAAACATCTAGTCCGGCAAATGCAACTTTACCTGAGTTAAGTGCATTTAATAAGTCTCCTTCATGTACTGCGCCACCGCGTGCGGTGTTTACTAACATAACGCCATCTTTCATTTGGTCGAACTCACGTTTTGATAGGATAGGAGAAGCACCTTTTGGAAATGGTACATGTAATGTGATGAAATCACTTTCGGCAAGTAAGCGTTCAAAAGGAACACATTTCATGGTGAGCATAAATTTCGCATCAGTCATTCTACCGAAGAAATCGATTTCAATTTTTACATCAGCAGCGCGAAGTTTAAATGGTAGAATATTCATTCCAATTCCTAACCCCATTCTTGCTACTGATTGTCCAATGTTTCCAAAACCTACAATTCCTAATGTTTTTCCTTTAAGTTCTAATCCTGAAGAATATTTTTTCTTCAAAACATCAAATTCATCTTTTGTTGTAACATTAGGCATCCTTCTATTGGCATCATGTAAATACCGAACACCATTAAAAAGATGTGCAAATACTAATTCAGCAACCGACTGTGAAGAAGCTTCTGGAGTATTAATTACTCGTAATCCTTTATCCCTTGCATAAGCTACATCAATATTGTCCATACCAACGCCTGCTCTTCCAATCAATTTTAAATTCGGACAAGCATCAATTAAATCCTTTCTAACAGTGGTAGCACTTCGAACTAGTATCCCATCATAATTTTTCAATTCTGTCATTAATTGTTCTTGTGGAATTTTATTGGTTTCCACTTCAATTCCTGCAGCAATTAAAATTTCTTTTCCTGCTTTATCAATTCCGTCGTTCGCTAATATTCTTGCCATAAAATTATTTTATTGAAATAAAACACTGATTCTTTCTATGAATCTCCTAAAGATTATTTTAATTTTATTAAGCCGTTTTTAAAGCGAAATCTTTCATCAATTGTGTTAGAACTTTCACACTTTCTATTGGTAATGCATTGTACATAGAAGCTCTAAAACCACCTACTGAACGGTGACCTTTCAAACCAATGATTCCTGCATCTTTAGCCATCTTTAAAAACTCTTCTTCCATCTCTGGTTTTTTCAAAAGAAAACATGCATTCATGTTCGAGCGATCTTCTTTTTCGCAAGTACCAACAAACATTGGATTGCTATCTACTTCTGCATAAAACAGATCAGCTTTAGCTTGATTAATTTTCTCAATAGCAGGAACACCACCAATAGATTTTAACCATTCTAAGGTTGCCATACAAACATAAATAGGAAATACCGGTGGAGTATTGTAAAGTGAATCACCTTCAATATGTGTTTCATACTTCATCATTGTTGGTATTGTTCTTCCTGTTTTACCAAGAATATCATTTTTAATTATTACTAAAGTAACACCTGCTGGTCCCATATTTTTTTGTGCTCCTGCGTAAATCAAATCAAATTTTGATACATCAACAGGACGAGAAAAAATATCACTCGACATATCACAAATCATTGGAATTGGACTTTCAGGAAAAGACTTCATTTGTGTTCCATAGATGGTATTGTTAGAAGTCACATGTAAATAATCACAATCTGTTGGAACACTATATCCTTTCGGAACGTAATTAAAATTTTTATCTTTTGAAGTAGCTATTACTTGAGCTTCACCAAACAACTTCGCTTCTTTAATTGCTTTATTAGCCCAAACTCCCGACTCAACATAAGCTGCTTTCTTCACTAAAAGATTCATAGCAACCATAGCGAACTGGGTACTTGCGCCACCTTGAAGAAAAAGTATTGAATAATTATCAGGAACACCCAAAAGTTCTTTTACTAACGATTTAGCTTGCACCATTACCGCATCAAAATCTTTGCTTCTATGTGAAATCTCTAAAAGAGATAATCCGCTACCATTAAAATTTAAAACCGCTTCCGCTGATTTTTGTATTGCCGACTCTGGAAGTATTCCTGGACCAGCACCAAAATTGTGTTTTTTCATAGCCTTTTTTACTTTTATGTTGATAGAATTTATTTCGTTTTCCGAATCATCAAAGTAAGCAGGAATTCTCCTTTGAAACAAGTTTAAGAGGAGAAAAGCAAAAAAAATCTTCTTAATAAATAGTGTTTTTCGAAAGAACTCGGTTAGATACTGAAATCAAGGTATCCTAAATAACTATTTAGTGATTCTCAATTTCTTTAAATCAGGATTTTTACCGTCTGTATCGGAGTTGTTTTTAGCATCCAAATCCTTCATAAAATACCATAAACTACGGTCGAATTTTAGACCATCAAAACTTAAGTCGGGACCATAAAGATTATACATCCCTTTGGATTCTGGTTTCGAGTCTGTTGATGCTAAATGATCGAAAACAAGGAGTTTTTTATCTTCATTATAGCGTAACGACATGGTTGCTTGCGAGTTGTATTCAAAAATCATCCTCATTTTAGCTCTTCCGCCTGTTTTAATTACTGGTGATCCGAATGAGACTTTGTTGCTGGTTATCACAATCGGCTCAATGATTTTTCGGGTACTTAATGCGGTATGTGGAGCCCAACCTAATAGCAAATAGTAATCCTTTTTCTTTTTCCGTTCATGGATAATTTTATAGTAGATACATCCATACCAATTTGCAGTATCGAGTCGCATCGTTTCAGCCTCATCATTATTTGTAAAAATGGCTTCTTTTAAATGATAAAGTTTTACACTATTTTTTTTCTCATCCCACGTTTGAACATACCCAAAATACGAAAATTGATTTTTATCCGTGCTTGGTAACATCCAGTTGTAAATTCTAAATTTTCCATCTGGTGAATTCACCACGGATAATGTATTGGCTTGATAAAAAGAAAGTTTATTACTGATTGGATTTTGAAGAATACTATCAACTAAAACACTGAATTTTTCATGGTTAATAATCCTAACACTATCTGAGCTTCCACGCAATAACGAATCTCCAAAGTTCTTTAATCTTAAAAGTGGTAAATTGAATTTACTTGTATCAGCATCTTGTGCTTCCGCTGATGAAAAAAAGAGAACGAAAATACAAATAATGTTACGGCATAAATTCATAGTACAAGAATAACGCAAAATGGAATTGGATGGTATGCGATTCGATTTTAAATAAAATTCTACCAATTTATTATGTGCTGATAAAAACTTAATTCCTTAATTTTTTATATTAGAGTTGACTAAAAAACTATTCTGCTTCAATAACTTCATTTATTTGTTGATATAATTCAGGAATTTTATTTTTCATAACATCCCAAACAATTGAATAGTTAACACCAAGGTAATCATGAATTAATCGGTCTCTCATTCCTGCCATATACTTCCAAGTGATCGAATTCCATTTTAATTTAAAGTCAGCAGGAATCCTTTTTGTCGCTTCTCCAATAATTTCCAAACTTCTTACTATTGCACGTTTTAAAGTTTCATTTTCTAAAAAATCATCCTTAGTTAAATTGGTGTTAAGTATAGAAAAGATAAATGAGCATTCATCACGAATGTGTTTTACAAATTCTATTGGTTCTTTAGACATAGATTACTTCACTCAAAATTAAGGGTCCGATGTATTTGCTTAATCCATTTTTAGTAACAATTTCAACTTTTACATTTTTAAAAAGCTCTTCAAATAAATCATAGGCCGCCATGAAATTATCAAAATTCTCTTTGCCTGGCTCAAAGTCTATTATTAAATCGATATCACTTTTGTCAGTTTGTTCATTTCTAATATAAGAACCAAATAAGCCAACATTGCAAATCCCTAATTTTGAAAGTTCAATTTTTTGTGATTTTATTTGTGATAAAATATTTTCCTTGTTTGTCATTATTCCGAAATATAAATAAGTAATCTCTTTGCTAAATTTAAAATACTTGAAGCAGATCTATTATACATA
>JANPGA010000461.1:0-2320 GCA_031423735.1 Bacteroidota bacterium
GATTCTAGTCGTATGGAATTTGCAAAATTTGCTTATAAATTTACTCTTGATCCTCAAAATTATTTTCTACTTTATGATGAATTCGCCTTTGAAAGTAGTGTAATCGAACTAAGTAATTTCATTGATCATCATTCATAAAACTTCTGATTTATTCCTATAAGTGAGACCGTGGCCCGTAAGCTGCGGTTTTTTTATGCCCTCCCAACCCGCCAAAGCAGAGCTTTATACTTGTTGAATTTTGTTTTTAAATTCATACCGCACTACATATCTTATAATGGCTTTGTTGCAGGTAAATCTATTGCAGGAAATAATCTGGTTAGGATTTAAAAGTGTTTCGTAAGACCTCATCCTCCTATCCTTCTCCAAAAAATCGAGAAGGATGATTATTTATTGATTGGTTAAACAATTTTTTATTCCCAGTTCTCAGCATATTTTTCTTTATAGACTATAAACCCTTCATAAGCTTCGCTGCAATTATGAATTCTTCATTTTGCATTCTGAATTATTAAAAGTAACTGATAATTCATAACTCCTACTTTATAACTCAGTGCTGTACCACTAGCTTCGCACTTGTCTTTCTTCCAATATCATCTTTAACAACTACTTCATATAAGCCATTCGTGTAATTAGCTGTATGTAATTGCAGTTGTTTTCCACTCCAGTATAAATTTTGCCTGTACAATACTCTTCCCTGAAGATCCAGCAACTCTACTGTTCCGTTATGCTGATACCCAAAATCATATAGAACATAGACCTCCCCATTAGCAGGATTAGGTGACAGCTTTATTTGCATAGGAGTTTTTTCTTGCTCTTTTATTCCGGTGCTTAAGCTATCACAAACACTTCCTGTTACGGGACCTAAAAAATAATTGGGATGATTGGGAATCGTTGCATCATTTAATCCCGGTAAAGTGATTGCATGCTGTACCGCGTTGCAACTTATTCCTAAATTATCAGGTGATTGAATTACACTAAGTTTATCCGTAAACCAGTCAGTGACTACATAAATTTTATCATCAGAGCCTAACTCTTGCATCAGGAAACCCGTTGGCAAACCATTTGAGCAAAATGTACTGTCCCATTGCGCAACAGTATCAAGAGTTGAAGGAATGTTTGTTGAAGTCAAATCAATCTGATAAAGTGTTTTATTGGAAGATGCATAAAATTTTCCTGCATCGGGTGAAAATGAACAGCCAAATCCATCCTGTCCATCATTGACAGGAACAAATACCGGGTTGCTTAATGTTCCGCTGCAACGGTCAAAATCAAAGATCTCAATATCCGTAGTTGCATCATAGCTGCCAAACTTAGTTCCGTCTTTCGAAAAGCACATCTGTCCCCAGGAAATATCTCTCACCCCAATGGTTTGTTTGGATGATAACATAATAGTGTCGGGTGTAACCAGAAATACATAATAGGAAGGATGCGGATATTCAGGCAATACCACCCACCAGTCTCTACCATTTGCATGCTTGCAGGCAGTAATAGTTCCTCCCGTTAACGTGTCGCTGAGAATAACATTATTTTTATCAATTACTTCTCCTAATCCATTATTCCCGTTCATGTCAATGGTAGTGACATAAAAATATTTAGCGGCTGAAAAATTAGTAAAGCCATCATCCCATGTACAATGAAATAAATAATAAATCGAAGAACTTCCTGGCTTGGGAATAATCAGGTCGGATTGTGGAATTCGCAAACCATAATTCTGGTAACCATCTGTAATAAAACTTGGATTTAATCCACTCCCATTGATCATGGTATCATTACTCGCGTCTGCAATGTAAATCCCGTTGGTATAAAACAACAAATTGCCTAAGCTATCAGTAATATTTGCATGGGAAGTTTGCATATTCATGCCTCTTAAAGCTGTACTTAATACCGGGGCACCACTTAGCAAATCCATATTGGAAGGTACATTCCCGTTTCTATTATATCCAAACATGAAAAGATTATTTAATCCCTGAGAGAAAGAAGCATTTGTTAGAAACAATCCAAAAAATAAAACGATTAGTCTTTTCATTTTGCCATCATCAGTTTTGTGTGCATTTGCACGTTCGAACCATTACAGACAATATTATACATACCATCTTGTAAGAATCCTAGATCAAGCTCGTATTTTTGTGTTTCCGGCATTATGTTGAATGAACAAACTTTTCTTCCCGTCATATCATAAATAGAATGATGAGGTTAGGCTTCATTGGATAAAAGATTTAAGTTCATTCAAATATAGTTAATTTTAAAAATAGAAATTTATAAAAAGTGGATATTTGAAATCAAAAAACAGTTTGGTCCCTTCGAAAATATTCGCAAATTGTTA
>JANPGA010000462.1:0-5607 GCA_031423735.1 Bacteroidota bacterium
CCTAAAAACTGAGTAACAGAAGCATTTTCTAATCCAGATATTTTACTTGCTTTAATAATCTCCTTTTTATTTTGCGGACTACTTTTAAAGTAGATATCCGACATTGATTCCGATATAAAAAATGGAAGGAAAGGCTTGCTATTGGTTTCGGTACTATCAATATCATCCCAAATAAATTTAAAGGGTTTTAAAATTCGTTTGTTTTTAAACTCTTCTGTAATATTTGTTAAATCGAATTCTAATTTATTGTAAACTTCGTAATGATAGGTTTCTAACTTATTTGGATCGTTATCATCCTTATGTTTAATAATGTTACGTAGAATAATATTTGCCGGATTTTCTCCAGCATTTATCACCACCTCTTTCATTTCAATCTTACTTGCCTTCAATACAATATTGATAATTTGCGGTTGGCCCTTTTTTACACGCATTTTTACTGGCGTATATCCTATTGTAGTACAAATAATACTGTCGGTTGGATTATTGGAAATTAAAACAAACTTTCCATCCATATCTGTATTAACTCCAGAGGTAGTTCCTTTAAATAAAACTCCTGCAAATGGAATAGGCTCATTTGTTAAAACATCTGTTACCTTACCTGTAATACGTGTTTCCTGCGCTTCAACAATGGCAACTCCTGCAAGGATAAAAAAAACAATTAACGTAAGTTTAAAATTATGTATTAAAAATGTCATATTGATAATTATACTTTTTATATTTTTTAAACGAAATAACTATTATAAAGTTGTTAGTTCTTCCCAAAATTCTAAAGCTCGTCGAGTATGTGGAATAACAATCGTTCCACCTACCAAATTTGCCACTGCAAAGATCTCAAATAATTCTTCAGTAGTTACTCCTTGCTCTTTGCATTTTTCTAGATGATAGCGAATACAGTCATCACAACGTAAAACCATTGATGAAATAAGTCCTAGCATTTCTTTTGTTTTAACATTTAACGCACCTGGCTGATAGGTTGAGGTATCTAAAGCGTATAAACGTTTTATATTAAGATTCCCACCATCAAGAATCTTCTCATTCATTTTTGATCGATAATCATTAAATTCTTTTACTTGCGACATACTCATTTTTATTTAAACCTTCAATTAACATCTCAAAATTACATTTTACATTCAATACAATTCAAACAATAGCACTAAATCACATTAATAATTACTGAAACAACAATTTCTATTATCAAATTGCATTTTTTAACTTTCTTTTTTGAACCATTGCTGAAACATAAATGCTTATTTCATACAATAAAAACAGTGGAATAGCTACCAACATTTGACTGGTTACATCGGGAGATGGAGTAATTACAGCCGCTAATATTAAGTTTACAACCATTGCATGCTTACGATATGTTCGCATAAATTGAGGAGTAATAATTCCAATTTTACTTAAGAAATAAACAATCATTGGCAATTCAAATACTAATCCTGTTGACAATGACATTACAGTTACAATATTGATATACGAATCAAGGCTAATTGTATTGTGTACTTCTGCACTTACTTGATAATTTCCAAGAAAGTTGATTGATAATGGAGTTATAACATAATACCCAAAAAGTAATCCCAAAATAAATAATAGACTAGTAAAAAACACAACACCTCTTGAAACACCTAATTCCCTTGAAGATAATGCGGGCTTAATAAATCTCCACAGTTCCCAAATAAAATATGGAAAGGCAAGAATAAATCCCGACATAAATGCGATCCACATATGCGTTGTAAATTGACCACTAATGTCTAGGTTTATTACAGTGAAATTTATTTGATCAAAACACATGTCGACATTAAACCTTTGCGACAGATAACAAAGAGCTTTATACGTTGCAAAATCCTTATTCTTAGGAGCTAAAATAATTCCATCGAAAATAATTTCCTTGTTTAAAAATGCAATAATAGCGAGCACAAAAATAACAACGGCAGAGCGAACAATATGCCATCTTAACGCTTCAAGGTGATCCAAAAAATTCATTTCCTTATTTGGATCCTTCTGACTCAATACCATAATTAATTTTAAATTTTATTGTTGACGTTCAACTATCAACATCACTATCAACCCCTAATGTTAAATAACTTTTACTTTAAAGAAAAATTATTATTACAGTATTCCTTCTCTAAGTAAATCATGCAAATGCACAAAGCCTAAAAACTTTTTCTTATCCGAAACAATAAGTTGAGTAATGTTATATTCCTTCATTAATTGCAATGCTTCTACAGCCATTGTTTCTTTCTGAACAGTTTTAGGATTTCGTTTCATAATATCTTTTGCTTTTAAATGATCAAAATGAGTATTCTCTTGCATCATCCTTCTTAAATCGCCATCGGTGATAATCCCTACTAAACTTCCTTTATCAATCACAGCGGTTGCGCCTAATCTACTGGAGGTAATTGTTAGTATTACATCAGTAATTTTTGTAGTCAAGGTTACCATTGGTTTCTGATTATTTGCAAGCAAATCATCAACCTTTAAATACAATCGCTTTCCTAATGCGCCACCAGGATGATATCGCGCGAAATCTTGTTTTGTGAATCCGCGTAATTCTAATAAACAAACTGCTAATGCATCACCCATTGCTAGTTGAGCAGTAGTACTACTGGTAGGTGCTAAATTATGTGGACATGCTTCTTTTTTTACGGTAGTATTTAAAATGTAATCTGCATGCTTTGCCAACTCTGATTCAATATTTCCAACAATTGCTATAAGTTTATTTCCACCTGATTTAATAAGTGGAGCAAGGACTTTTATTTCAGGAGTATTTCCAGAATTAGAAATCAGAATTACAATATCATCACGTTGAATAATTCCTAAGTCACCATGAATTGCATCTGCAGCATGCATAAAAACTGAAGCTGTTCCGGTAGAATTAAATGTAGCAACAATCTTATTTGCAATAATTGCACTTTTTCCAATTCCACTAACTACTACTCTTCCATTTGATTTCAATATCAACTTAACTGATTCTATCAAATCTTTTCCTAAAAAGTTGATTAATCCTTTTAAGGACTCCGCTTCCAGTTCAATTGTTCTTGTTGCAGATACTACTATTTTCCGATCTATCGTCATCTTTTATGTGTGATAATTCTCATCAATGATATTAACTTTTTTGATCAAATATTTTTTTGTTTAAAAACATCTGTAAATAAATTTGCATTTAAATAAATAACTAATTATCTTCACAAACAGCAAGATCTTTTAATGAATCCTTCGTGAATCGCGAACACGAATGCAAGATTTAAATACTATTCGCGTTAACTGGAGACAAAAATAGACTAAATTTGTCGTCCATAAATTTCCCGTGTAAATGCTAGTTGCAGAGAATTCGCTTTCAGAAGCGTTAAATAAGTATTTTGGTTATGAATCCTTTAAAGGAGAGCAGGAAGCTGTAATCCGAAGTCTTCTTGATAAAAGAGACACTTTTGTGATTATGCCAACAGGTGGTGGTAAATCAATGTGTTATCAGTTACCAGCTTTAATGAGCAAAGGAACTGCTATCATTATTTCCCCATTAATTGCCTTAATGAAAAACCAAGTGGATGCTATTCGTGGGTTTAATACCGATGATGGTGTTGCTCATTTTATGAATTCATCTCTTACAAAACTTGAAATTACTAAGGTTCGTCAGGATATTAGAGATAAGAAAACAAAATTGCTTTTCGTTGCTCCTGAATCACTTACAAAAGATGAAAATGTAAAATTCTTGCAGGAAATTGATATTTCTTTTTTCGCAATCGATGAAGCACATTGTATTTCTGAATGGGGTCATGATTTCCGTCCAGAATATCGTCGACTACGTTCTATTATTGACCAAATTGGAGAATTCCCAATTATCGCTTTAACTGCTACCGCTACTGAAAAGGTTCAAGCAGATATTCAAAAAAATCTTGGAATGACTGATGCTCAGGTTTTTAAAGCATCTTTTAATCGTCCGAATTTATATTATGAAATCCGACCAAAGCAAAATGTACTTAAGGAAATCATAAAGTATGTTAAACAACATCCTGGTAAATCGGGAGTAATATATTGTCTGAGCCGTAAAAAAGTTGAAGAGGTTGCTCAAACACTTACTGTAAACGGAATCAAAGCTTTACCCTATCATGCAGGTTTGGATTCAACAACACGAGCTAGGCATCAGGATATGTTCCTAATGGAAGAAGTTGATGTTATTGTTGCTACGATCGCTTTTGGTATGGGTATCGATAAACCTGATGTTCGTTTTGTAATCCATCATGATATTCCTAAAAGTTTAGAAGGTTATTACCAAGAAACTGGTCGTGCAGGTAGAGATGGACGCGAAGGAAGATGTGTTACTTTTTATAGCTTTAAAGATATTGAGAAGCTAGAAAAGTTCATGAAAGGTAAGCCTGTTGCTGAGCAAGAAATTGGAAAACAATTACTTTTAGAAACAGTTGGATATGCAGAAACGTCGATTTGTCGTCGTCGTGTATTATTGAATTATTTCGGAGAAAAATACGATCAGGATAATTGCAATAGTTGCGATAACTGTTTACACCCAAAACCACTTATAGAAGCACAAGATGAACTCGAAATGCTACTTGAAGCTGTTCTTGCTGTTAAAGAAAAACACCAAGCGGAACATGTAGTAAATGTACTTGTAGGAAAAAGCGACCAAATGGTTAAAACCTATAAGCATGATAAACTAGAGGTTTATGGCGAAGGTTCAGACCAAAATGAACGTTTTTGGACTGCCTTAATCCGTCAAGCATTAATTGCTGGATTCCTTGATAAAGACATTGATAATTATGGGTTGTTAAGAGTTAATGATAGCGGACATGCTTACATTAAATCACCAACATCATTCAAAATAGCTCTTGACACCAATTTTGATGATACCGAAACTGATGAGGATGATGAATTCTCTGGCGGTGGTGGTGGTGGTGCTGCAGATGAACAACTTTTCGAGATGTTAAAAAATCTACGAAAAAATGTAGCTAAGCAAATTAACCTTCCTCCATTCGTTATTTTCCAGGATCCTTCTTTAGAAGAGATGGCAACAAATTATCCTATCTCTATCGATGAATTAAAAAATATCACTGGAGTTGGATCTGGTAAGGCCATGAAATATGGTAAAGCTTTCATTGATCTCATCAAAAAATATGTTGAGGATAATGAGATTGAACGCCCAATGGATTTGGTAGTGAAAAGTGTGGTAAATAAAAGTATGTTGAAGGTTTATATTATTCAAAACATTGATCGTAAGATTGCCTTGAATGATATGGCTGAAGCTAAAGGAATTTCAACAGCAGAATTAATTACCGAAATAGAAACTATAGTTGCATCAGGAACTCGTATCGATATCACTTATTATATCAATGAAGTAATTGATGAAGATCGTCAGGATGAATTATTTGAATATTTCCGTAGTGCTGAAACGGATTCGGCTGCCGATGCGCTAAGTGAATTAGGTGAAGATGATTATTCTCTTGAAGATATTCGATTGATGCGAATTCGATTCATGAGTGAAATCGGAAACTAAATTATAATATTTAAAATCCCCTCTTTAAAACTTACGATTGATCGTAAGTTTTAAAGAGGGGATTTTTTATGGGATTTATAGCAGCGATGAATCGCTGCTAT
>JANPGA010000463.1:0-2608 GCA_031423735.1 Bacteroidota bacterium
CTGCCGATTTAAATGGCAAAGCAACAGAATTAGCATGTTTGGCAATTTTATCAAGACTAAAAAAACGTGCAGCTTTTGAATTATCTGGTAGCGAAAGTGAAATCGAAATCAAAGATGAATTTATTTGGATTAACGGAACGCAATCAAATCTTACTTGGTCAAAATTAGTGATGTCGTGTTACCTTAATCGAGAAAGTCTTTCGGAGAGTGCACACTATGCAACTCCAGGATTACATTTTGATGCAACAAAAGAAAAGGGAAATCCATTTGCTTATCATGTATATGGAACGTCCATTCATACTGTAACCGTTGACTGCATTCGTGGAACATATGAAACCGATTCAGTAAAAATTGTTCACGACTTCGGAAAAAGCATGAACACCATTATTGACCGCGGACAAATTGAAGGTGGATTAGTACAAGGAATTGGTTGGATGACTTTAGAAGAAATTATTTACAATAAAGAGGGGAAACTTCTTACAAATGCTTTATCAACGTATAAAGTTCCTGATATTTATTCAGTACCCAAAGAAATAACTATTCACGCCTTGGAAACAAATGGAAGTGAAAATGCAATATTAAACTCCAAAGCAGTTGGTGAGCCACCACTCATGTATGGTATCGGAACTTATTTTGCAATTCGTAATGCAGTAAAAAGTTTTAATCCAAAAGTTAAATTAGCATTGAATGCACCGTTTACGCCGGAGAAGGTTTTGATGGGGTTGTATGGGAAATAACATTTGAAGTTTAGCTAAGAAGCAGTCTTATAAGTACAACATATCTGCTTGAGTCAAGGAATTGTTATGCCGCGTTACTTCTATATTGTTTTATCGCAGCCAACTCATCTTTCTTTTGATCACGTTCTTCTTCAATGTCAAAATCATCTTGAATACCTAACCAAAATTTTGCACTATTACCAAAATATTTAGACAATCTTAAAGCTGTATCTGCAGTTATACGTCTATTTCTTTTTATAATTTCAGAAATGCGAGTTTGAGGAATTCCTATTTCCTTAGAAAGTCGATATGCACTGATTTCTAGAGGAATTAAAAATTCTTCTAAAAGTATTTCTCCTGGATGAATGTTCTTTAATTTTTTCATTTAACTATTTTTTAATGATAATCAATAATTGCAACTTCAATCGCATTCCCATCTTTCCATTTGAAAATGATTCTCCACTGATTATTTATTCTAATGGAATAATAGTCCTTCAATATTCCTTTTAACTTTTCTAATTTATTGGAAGGAGGAATCATTAAATCTGAAAGATTTTGTGAATTATTAAGCATTCTAAGTTTTCTCCGTACTATTTCTTGAATTTCAATTGGAAGACCTTTAACCCGTTCTCCCTCCCAAATTTTCTGCGTTTCTTTATCTTTGAATGAATTTATCACTGAACCTTTTTACGTTAGTAACGCCAAAGGTAAGTAATTTGTTTCCTAAATGCAAATTAGAATTACTGAAAAACCGTTTACGTAATGTGGCATAACGATTTCGCGGATTTGTTGATGCTGTAAAGTTAACCGCTGCAATTTGAAATAGGATTAGTACAAGGAATTGGTTGGATGACGTTAGAAGAAATTATTTACAATAAAGAAGGCAAACTTCTCACCAATGCTTAATCAACTTATAAGGTGTTCAGTTGCAAAAAAGATAACCTTTCACGTCATGGAAATACACGGTAGGGACAGAGCAATTTTAAATTCCAAAGCAGTTGGCGAACCTCCACTAATGTATGGTATCGGAACTTATTTAGCAATTCGTAATGCAGTAAAAAATTTTAATCCGAAAGTTAAATTAGCTTTGAATGCACTTTTACTCCCGAGAAAGTGTTGATGACGCTTTATGGGAAGAATTAGGAATTAAGAATTAATGATTTTTTTATTTACTATTTGTTACTTATTAATTTTCCGGTATTTCTTCAAACTAACATCTGCAACCATTTCCTTTTCTTCAATGAAGTGTTGCAAGAATTCATTTTTCTAAGCCTCCACATAATACATATCGATCATTCCTTTATTTTTTGCTTCGATTTTCCCTCTATGCACACAATTAAATTTCGTTTTCACTAATTCGTACGTGCTACCACTGATGTTTATTTTTCCTGCATCACTATTTTGTTCCATACGTGCTGCAATATTTACCGTGTCACCCCATATATCATAAGCATATTTTTTTACTCCTACTATACCCGCAACAACAGGACCTGTATGAATCCCTATTCGTAATTCAAATGGAATTTCTCCCTTGGCTTCTTTTTCTTTTTTGCGTTCGAATATAAATTTTCGGATCTCAAAGGCTGCATTCAGCATATCAACTGCATGTGTGTAATTGGTAATAGGTAAACCACTTGCGCACAAATAGGCATCTCCGATAGTTTTTATTTTTTCTATTTTATGTTTTGCAATAATGTTATCAAAAGCGCTAAAGCAAAAATGAATTTCATCTACTAATAATTCGGCACTGACTTTTCCGCTTACATTAGTAAAATCTTTAAAATCAGTGAACATAACGGTTACCATTGTAAATGATTTTGCTTTGGCTGCTCCCGTCGCTTTGAGTTCATCTGCTACTTCGGAAGGAAGAATGTTGAGCAGCAGTTCTTCAC
>JANPGA010000464.1:0-4399 GCA_031423735.1 Bacteroidota bacterium
TAAATCAGGTAAAGGCATCCTTAAATGATTTAAAAGCAAGTCGTGATGATTTTGCGAGTGCATTGAATATTCAGCAAGCCTCTTATAAGCAAGTTCAATTAGCTCTTGCAGATATTTCAAAAGCTGAAATCCATAAAGTTATTTTATTAGGTAATGATAAATTGCCAGGAATTAAAACTGCAGTTTTTTGGAATAGTGAAAGTCATGCCGTTTATATTAATACTGCTTCAATGCCTGAATTAACGCAAGGAAAGCAATATCAATTATGGGCATTAAAAGATGGTAAACCAATTGATGCAGGTGTTTTTGATGCTACTCCTGGTGTTGCAAATTTACTTCGAGTAAAAGATATTGATGGGGCACAAACTTTTGCAGTTACTGTTGAACCTACAGGTGGACTACCCTCCCCTACTATGGAAACACTTTGTTTGATAGGAAATATTTAGTTTATTTGTTCAAATAGAATTGCACATTAATCGAATTTTATATAAATGATTAATGTGCAATTTACTTTTAAAGACTAAAAAATATAACCGAAAATTAATTTTGCAGCAAAAGGTGTACCTGGTGTAAAATGTAATTCATCTACTGATTGTTTTTCAAATGGCAACCTCGACTCTGTATCAAACTGCGCTTCATTCCATTTAGTATTTAATAGATTTTCTATTACTAATCCCACTTTATAACGACTCGTTTTATAGTTAACAGTTAAATCAAAGATTGAATATTTTCGAGCTTCAACTGTGTTTGATTCATTTGCAGGACGATCATCAATAAATCTATATCTTATTCCAGCATCAAGTCCATTTTGAAATTTAGCTGTTAATCCACCTGTAGAAGTTAATTTAGGCGCAAGTGGAATATGATAATCATTTTCTAATTGTGTTCCATAAAGGTTATCAATAAAAACATTCTTGGCAAAATTCAGATCAATATCTGCATATAACCAAGAAGAAATTTGTTGTCTTGCACTTATATCAATACCAGTTCTTCTGCTTTGTCCTTTATTTTCAGTTGTTCCATCATCGCCAACATACACCAATTCATTTTCTAAATCCATCCACCAAAAGGCTGAGGTTAAAACAAAATTATTTCCTAAATGTAATAAAGTTCCAATCTCAGCGCCAACAGCTTTAGGTAATTCATGATTATTAGGTTGTTGAACAACACTTCTTGCATCATTCGAATGAAAACCACTTCCGGCATTCAAAAAGATTTGAAACCTCTCGGTTGCCGTATAAATCAAATTAAATTTAGGACTAAAAAGAGTTTGATAATTATAGCCTGAATAATTTTTATGAGAAGAATCAGTTGGTAAATTATCAATAACATCAAAAATAAAATAATCATATCTCCCTCCTATTTCGGCTCGCAAGTGATCATTAAAACGAAATACTTCATTAAAATAAAAACCTGATGAACGTTCATGAATTTTCGCATTTGCTCGAACTTCTAAACGAGTTCGTTTAACAGTATGCCATAATTCATTTTCAATTTCATCGGCACGATAAGAAACCCCAAAAGTGAATTTATTATTTAAACTCCCTAATTTATGAGATACGGTGTAATGAGAATTTAAACCTTGAATTGTGCGATTATCACCTTGTTCAATTTGATCTCCATTAATTGAATCTTCTAGAAAAAAAGTAAAGTTTGAATATAATTTAAACCGATAAGTAGAACTATAAACTTGAGTTTCAAATTCAGATGCTTCCAATTGAGTATGATATGTCAAACTTAAATTGTTTCGTTGTGTTGTACCTCCTTCCGAATTATCAATACTTCCAAATCTTGAAATAAGACCAGCATCCACTGCACGTTCTGGTACTTGTCCAGATGCATTCCATGATGATCCGAAATTGCTGATTGAAAAATGTATATGACTATGATCAGAAACTGCGATTGAAGTTTTAGAAAAGATAGTAAATCGATTAAAGTCTTGCGGATTTTCAAAATAGCCTCGATTGTTAATTATATCAGCTGCAAAATAGGATGAAACATTTGAGCCTAAATCAGGTAATTTTAAAAGTGCCAAACCGCGTTTGGATGATATTCCTTTTATGCCTTTGATCGCACCAGTTTCAAACTGAACAAGATTATGATCAATTGAATCTAAAGTATTAAATTTCACAGCAGCACCTGTTGCAAAATCGCCAAATTTAGGAGAATATGGACCTTTAAATACTTCCATTTCTTTAACAACTTCGGGTATCAAAAAATGTAAATCTTCATAACCTTGGCCGTGTCCATGACTAGGCATATTAACTGGCATACCATCTACATAAGTTGCCACATCTGTTCCGTGATCACAATCGAAACCTCTAATAAAAATTTGTTCGGCCTTTCCTCCTCCTGCATGTTGAGCAATAAATAATCCTGGAACTAATCGCAACATATCTTGTGCAGAATTTTTTGGTCGATTTTCAAAATCAATTTGACTTAAATATTTTGAAGACGCAGCACTAACAGGCTTATCTGAAAAAACTTCAACAGTTGCAAGTTTTGTTGACTTTGATTCTAATTCAATAGTTAACATTTTAGTGTCATTTTCAGATAATGTGAAAGCTGCTTTTTTTGACTTAAAACCAATTTTGTTTGCTTCAATTTTATACAGGCCATCTTTTAATGCTAAAAAAGTAAATTCACCATTTTCATTTGTGAGTATATTTGAATTCACTTTATCAATTGAAATAGTCACCGAATTCAACGGTTTCATGGTTAATTTATCTATAACAATGCCATTTAATACTGATGTTTGTGAAAATAGTTTTGAGTTAATAATGATTAATAAAAAAATAAGTAAGAAGTGTTTTTTCATAATGTGAGAATTTTTTAGACGTAAGAATTACATCCACAAATAATTTGATCTATTTATAGTTTATAAAAAAAATAAAGTGCTATTTTATTTACTATAATGCCTTGGGTGGCTGAAAAATTGCTTTTGTTGCTCCTGGTAAAACATTTACATCCCTATAAATAATATGCGGAACAATTAAACTTAAGTGCGAACTTATTTTAAATGAGGAAACAAGGATTGCAAAAACAGATGAATAAACATTATGATCATCACTATTCTTGTCCTTCTTTTGAGACTCTTCACTGTTATGTTGAATTCCATTGCAATGATTAAAGCAATCTAATGCAAGAGAACTTTTTAATTGGCAATTATATGCATGAACATATTTATGATTATGATGATTTCTTAAAACTTTAAATACTGTAAATCCTGCACAGCACTGAATGATCAGTACATAAATTATTAACTTTTGCAGAAATTTTACTGTATTCTTCATTTGAATAATTAATTGATAAAAAATAATCTTTCAATAGTCCAAAACCCAGCAATTAATGCAATTCCAATTGACAAGGGATAAACTATTCTTTGGCGATACCATAATTTTTCGCTGAATAATTTTCCAATCAAGATATATGCTGCTAATAAAATTGTTATTTGACCAAATTCTACTCCAACATTAAATGCTATTAGTGAAGTATAAAAAGCATCACGTGGTAATCCAATATCATTTAAGGCCGTTGCAAATCCCATCCCATGAATTAAACCAAATCCAAATATGACTATGTATCTAGTCGCCTTCATTTCAGAAGTGAATAAATTTTCTATGGCGATAAATACAATTGATAATGCGATAATTGGTTCTATTATATTTGAATTGGGTTGAATAGTACCATTCGCACTTAAAATTAATGTAACAGTATGTGCAATGGTAAAACAAGAAGCCTGGGCTATTACAGATTTCAACTTTGGATTTAGAAGGAATAATCCAAATACAAACAATATATGATCGAAACCATTTGGAAGGATATGTTTAAATCCTAACCAAGTATAATACCCAATAACATCTGTAGATGGTCGATCTTCGAATTGATAGTTAATAGTATGTCCGAATGATGGAATACATAATAACAAAATCGCAAATACAAGAAATGGTACTTTATTATTTACTAATTTATTTATCTGTAGCATAAACAAGAGTGTTATTTGCTTTAACTAAAGAAGCTAATTCGTTATTTAAATTTGGATTTATTTTAAATGCACGATCAATATATTGCTGAGCTACAATTGGGTGATTATTTTTTCGAAAAATTAATCCCGCTTTACAAAGTAATTCTGCATTAGAAGATTTTGTCTTTAGAGCATTTAGTATAAAATATTGCGCTTCCTTATGCATTCCCTTTAGAAAACATGCCCAAGCTAAAGTTTCATTTACATCTATATTATTGGGACGACGTTCATATTCAATCATCGCACTTTTATATGCTTTATCATATTCCTTCATTGATAAAAAAACCGTTGCTAGTTCGCGATCAATATTATGACCAATTCCAGTTTCTTCATCTGTAGGATGTTGATGTTTAATTAGCATCTCTAATGATTTAT
>JANPGA010000465.1:0-3524 GCA_031423735.1 Bacteroidota bacterium
TATAAGCAATTCCATAAAATACATGGATAAAAAAGATGGTGAAATAACTATAGGTTGGCATAAAAACAAAGAACAATATGAATTTTATGTTGAAGATAATGGACCAGGAATTGAAGAGGAGTACCATCAAAAAGTATTTGTAATATTTCAAACATTATCAGCTCGTGACCATATAGAAAGTACAGGAATTGGATTATCAATCGTTAAAAAAATAATTGAAGAACAGGGTGGTAAAATTTGGATTGAATCTGAAAAAAATAGTGGTAGCAAATTTATTTTTACTTGGACAGCAAATATTAACATTAATAATAAAAATATTGCATGAACACAATGGAAGAAAAGTTACTTAACATCCTACTTGTTGAAGATGACAGTGTAGATGTGATGAATGTACAAAGAGCATTTAAAAAGAACAATATTACCAATCCATTACATATTGCATTTAATGGTGTTGAAGCTTTAAACATGCTTCGCGGAATAAATGGAAAAACCAAATTAAATCCGCAGCCTAGAATCATTTTACTAGACATAAATATGCCTAAAATGAATGGATTGGAATTTTTAAAAGAACTAAGAAGTGATCCTGATTTAAAATCCATAACAGTATTTATAATGACCACATCCAATGATGATCAAGATAAAATAGAGGCCTATAAACTAAATATAGCAGGTTACATTTTAAAACCATTATCATTCGAGAAATTTGTAAATGCAGTGTCGATTTTAAATTCCTATTGGAAACTTTGTGAACAACCCATCTATCAAAAAGCTTAAAATTCAAAAAATGTTAAATACAAAATTTCAAATATTAGTAGTGGAAGATCACGCTCCTGACAGAATAATGATCTTAAATGCAATTTCACAATCCGGATTCGAAACTGAAGTTAGAGTTGCCGAAAATATTGATGATGCATTAAAAATTTGTAGTGGCAATAAAATCGATTGCATATTTCTTGACTACTACTTTCCAGAAAAAAATGGAATCGACTTTTTAAAGCAATATAATCAAAGCGGAGGTAATGGAAGCATAATTATGGTAACAAGCCAGGATGATGTTAACATGGCTGTAGAATGCATGAAACTAGGCGCAAGTGATTATTTAACCAAAAATCAAATTACACCAGCAAGTATAAGTAAAAGCATTAATTATGTTTCAAAAATTAAGACCGCAAGTGATACAGCTGAAAGGGCAGAAAGAGCATTACTTGAAAGCGAATTAAAATTAAAAAATATAATTGCCAGATCTCCAATGATCTTATTTAACATAGATCAATTCGGAACCATTACTTTGTTTAAGGGAAAGGCTGCTTCGATGCTAAATATAAAATCAGAAGAAGTAATCGGTAAATCATTATTGGAATTTGATAATAAATTACCAATTAAACATGATGACTATAAAATTGCATTAACCAATGAAAAACTTCATTTTAAAACTGAATCAAACAATCGTTATTTTGATGTAAATTATATTCCAATAAAAAATGAGAAAAAGGAAGTAACTGGAATGATGGGAATTGCTTTAGATATAACCTCCTTTAAAAATAATGAGGATGATTTAATTAATACCATAGAAATTACGGAAACTGCTTCGAAGATAAAAGAACAGTTTTTAGCCAACATGAGTCATGAAATAAGAACTCCAATTCATGGAATAATAAGTTTAACACAATTTATTTTAAATACGAATCCTACAGAAGAACAAGTAAAATATCTAGAATTGATAAGGAAGTCGGCTGACACATTAAAAGTGATTGTGGATGATATTCTAGATTTATCAAAAATTGATGCTGAAAAAATGACTTTTGAAGAAATTCAATTCAATATAAAGGATACAGTTCAAACTACTGTTGCTGCATTCATTCCAAAAACGATAGAAAAAAATATCAAAATTAAAACTGAATTATCCAATGATTTACCCGAATATTTAATTGGCGATCCTGTAAGATTAACACAAATCATAAATAATATTGTAGGTAATTCTATAAAATTTACAGAAAAAGGGAGTATTACTATTTCTGTAAATATCAAAGACTCTAATACAGAATTTAGCATTATAGAATTTATATTTTCTGACACTGGTATTGGAATTTCATCTCAAAAAATTGGAGGAATATTTGAAAGTTTTAGTCAAGCGGAATCAGATACTACTAGAAAATATGGTGGAACTGGATTAGGATTAAGTATTTCGAAAAAATTAGTTGAAAAGCAAAATGGAAAAATTAAAGTGGAAAGCGAATTAGGAAAAGGAACAACTTTCACAATCGAATTACCCTTTAAGATTTCAAAAAGTAATATAGATGAAAGCAAATTAAACAATATAGATAAACCCATTATAAAATTTGACAAATCATTAAATATATTGATTGCAGAAGACAATGATATCAATAGATTTATAATTGAAAAAATGTTGAAAGATTGGGGTATAAATATTGATTTTGCAATAAATGGAATCGAGGCAATTGAAAAGATGAAACATAATAATTTTGACTTAATTCTTATGGATGTTGAAATGCCTGATATGAATGGATATGAAGCCACAGAATCTATTCGAAGAGATTTCACTATGCCAAAATCTGGAATACCAATTGTAGCAATGACTGGGCATGCGATGAAGGGAGAACGCGAAAAATGTCTAAATTGTGGAATGAATGAATATATTTCCAAACCATTCAAATCAGATGAACTGAAAGAAAAAATAAGTCAACTAACAAAAACAAAACAAGAGATTGCTAATGAAATTTCGGAACAGTTTACTGGTGATTTAAGTGATATAAACAACGAAAAAAAATCCCATAAAAATGAAATTCAAGTTGGTCAGGAACGTTTAACAGATATGAAATTTTTAAAAGAAATTTCAGAAAACAATGATCAATTTTTTAGAGAATTTTTAACAATGTTCTTAACGAATACTCCAAAAGCTATTTCCGATATGCAAGAAGCATTAGCGAACTCAGATTGGGAGAAACTTAGACAAGCTGCTCATAAAGTTAAACCATCATTTAATTATGTAGGATTAAAGGAACTAAGTGTAACTGCAGCACGTATAGAAGAATATGCTAAAAACAATAAACAACTATCAGAAATACCTGCAATGCTGAATTTTATTTCCGAAAGATGCATTATTGCATATCAAGAGTTAGAGTCTGAATTAACATTAATCGCATAATCAAAAATAAAAATATGTCAACAGGTAAAATATTTATCATCGAAGATGATATCATGGTAGCTAGTTTAATGAAACAAGCACTAATTAAATTTGATAAGTTTGATGTAACGCATTATGAAAATGCAGAAGATTGCCTTAAAAACCTACATGAAAATCCAGATATTGTTGTAGTAGATTACAATTTACCAGGAATGGATGGCCTTTTATTAATGGCAAAAATCAAAGCATACAATTCACAAGTAATGGTTGTAATATGTTCTGGACAAGAAGATGTACAAGTAGTAGTAAATGCTTATCGAAATGGAGCTAATGAATATATTCTAAAAAACGAGAATATGGTTTATGAAGGCATATTTGT
>JANPGA010000466.1:0-7265 GCA_031423735.1 Bacteroidota bacterium
CCCAATTGTACTAACAGTATAACAAAGTTGATGTAGTATCAACCATTATTAATCCAAACAGAATTTTATTAACTATTCCCATTGTGGGTCATTAAAACGACTTGCCTGAAATATTCATGCCTATTTTTTAAAATGAACATAAGATAATTAACCAACCACTATGTCATTAAAATTAAAATATTTTCTTGTTTCCTTATTATGGATATTGATATCAATAAATTCATATGGCTCAATTACGATTGACTCAGTAAAAACTACAATTAGCAGTTGTACAAATAATGGAAGCGCAACGGTGTATGCAAGAAGTAATCCCGCATCTACTCTACTCTATGCGATAGTTTCTGGTCCATCAACTTTTGTATTGCAAAACAGCAATAATTTCCCTTCACTATTTCCAGGAACCTATAAAGTAAGAGCATATACCTCCAACTTTGATAGTACAGAAACAAATTTTACTATTACTGGAAATTACCAATTACCAAACTTTACATTAAAAGGAATCGATCCTACTTGTCCTGGATCAAATGATGGAAGCATTCAAGTAATAGTTGATTCAACAAAGGGATTACAACCCTATTTATACAGTATGACTTCACCCTATACCATTGCTCCAAATGCATCTAATTTCTTCCCGAATTTAACTTCAAATAACTATTTAATTCGCGTTACAGATGCTTGTGGCAATTACCAAACTCGAACAGAAATTCTAACAGCCTACGGAACTGGTTTAGTAACATATGGTCAACAACTATATCCTAGTTTAACAAAAATTGCTTGTGATACATTTGAACTTTCACAATTTATTTATTTGTACAATGAAAAGTCACATTTACCATTAACTTTATCAGTTAATACACCAAATGGAAATATAACTAAAACGGTGTATGCTATAGTAATTGATTCGATAAATTATAATCCAGGTTATTATAAAATAGTGGATACAATTCCCAATGTTACTTATGGAGATTATCTAAACTTCAACATAAGCGATATTTGTGGCGGGTACGCTTATAGTGTATTAAACCAAATTCCACCTTTCATTTTTGACGTCTTATACGGTGTTTCATTAAATAATTGTATTGAATCTTATACTGCAAATATTCAATTAGAACAATGGCCAAATTTTCCCTATTTTAATACAGCACCATTAAATCCATTTTCATATACATTAAGAGATTTATCTACGAACACCATTGTTGATTCTTCAGCATCTATCCCTTATTACTTTATCCAAATATCTCAACAACTCTTTAGTGGTAATTACGAACTCAAAGTAACTGATATTTGCGGTGATACTTGGTCACATCAAATTACTTGGCCTACTTCAGGAAGTCCAACAATTCAACTTTACACATCCCTTGGATGCAATGATTCAACTGCACAATTAATTGTTGAACATCATAATTTTAAAGGACCAGTAAAAATCACCTTTCTTACTGGCCCGAGTATCGTAGAAAGTACAAAACCGAAATATGCCTATAGAGATACAATAACCTACCCAAAAGTTATTAATGGAGTAATTCCAAATTGGATGTATATTCAAGATTTACCAGTTGGATATTATACATTTGAAATAAGTGATTCATGTGGAAATGTTATTCCAGGAAATATATTGATTGAGCCATATATGGTTTCAAATTATTTATATACTTATGATGTAAAACCAAGTTGTTTAAACAACAATACACTCTATTATAATTCATTATTAGGAAACTCACAAGGTGCTTATATTACACTATTTGATTTAGATAGCAATACAATTGTCAAACCTTTTAGTTATAATTATGGATTAGATTCAATTTCTACTCTTAACATAGGTAAATATTTACTCGTTATTAATTACGGTCTTTATGCCTATTACGATGGAAGCATAAAAGCTAGTGGATTAAGTTGCTGGACTGTTTATGATACAATATCCATTACACCATACTTAAATAATTCATTTATTACCAACAATACTATTTTATGTAATGGAACTAATTATGTTGAACTTCTTACGGATTCTACAAGAGGAGTACCGCCCTACAAGTTTGAAATTATAAGCGGACCCCAAACTTTTGCACAACAGGATAGTGGAATTTTTCAAATTAATATTTTTGGAAATTACTTGTTAAGTTTAGAAGATGTATGTGGTAACAATTACACACAACAAATAACTGTTAGTTCCGATTCGTTCCCTCCTATTTTAAAAGATGGCTTTATCTGTACTGGACAATATGTAGTTTTATCAGCAGTATCATCACCTCATTTTACTTATAACTGGCAATTTCCAAACGGAACTATGGTTACTGGAGATAGTATTATTTTCAACCCTTTCATGCCTTCAGATACTGGGAATTATAACATAACAAAAATTGTAAATATTAATGGTTGCAATGATACACTCCATTCTGTTTATCATCTTGGATTGAATGATAGTATTCCACAACTAAGATCTATTTGCCAAGGCGATACCATTTTTGTAGGCAATAGTTTTTATACAATCCCTGGAATCTATTATGATACTTTGTCTACCACTTTTGGATGCGATAGTGTAATTGTAACCACGGTAAAATACAATACACTATTAACCGATTCAACTAACATTTCAATTTGTAATGGTGATAGCATTTTAGTAGGAAATAATATTTACAATTTACCTGGAATATACTCCGACACATTAACAACAACTGGGAATTGCAAAAAAATAATGATAACTAGTTTAACTTTTAATAATTCTGTTGATAGCATAAATGCTTCTATATGTTCGGGCGATTCCATTTCCATTGGTGGAGTAACCTATACACAAGCTGGAATTTATAGGGATACTTTAATATCCACTTTAGGATGTGATAGTATTATCATAAAATCCATAACAATAAACGCATTCACTATTGACTCGAATACAATCTCAATTTGTTATGGGGATAGTATTTTAATTGGAAATAATTTTTACAATTTACAAGGAAATTATGTTGACACATTGCTAGTTTCAGGAGGTTGCAAAAAAATTCAATTTACTAATTTAACAGTAATTCATTTCATTGATAGTATTAGTGCAGCAATCTGTGCAGGCGACTCAATTACTGTTGGCAATAACACATACACAATTCCCGGAATTTACAGTGATACCTTAATTTCGTCACAAGGTTGCGACAGTATTATTATTGCAACAATCACACTTACAAATTTAATCGTAGATACCAATACATTTTCAATTTGCAGTGGTGATAGTATTACCGTTGGTAATAATATTTACAATATTTCTGGAACCTATACCGACACTTTAACGGTTGTTGGTGGATGTAGAAAGGTTCAAATAACAAATTTAACAGTAAACCAAATTATTGATAGTATTAGTGCAGCTATCTGCCCAGGCGACTCAATAACAATTGGTAATAATACTTACTCCATTCCCGGAATTTATAAGGATACTTTAATTTCATCTTTAGGATGTGATACTATAATCATTTCAACAATCACGTTTACAAATTTAATCGTAGATACCAATACAATTTCAATTTGTCGTGGTGATAGTATTATAGTTGGTAATAATATTTACAATACTTCTGGAACCTTTACTGATACTTTAACAGTTGCTGGGGGATGTAGAAAGGTCCAAATAACAAATTTATCAGTAAACCAAATTATTGATAGTATAAGTGCAGCTATCTGCGCAGGCGACTCAATAACAATTGGTAATAACACCTACTCCATTCCTGGAATTTATAAGGACACATTAATTTCTTCTTTAGGATGTGATAGTGTAATCATTGCAACTATTACCTTAAACAACTTAGCAATCGATTCTAATACAATTTCAATTTGCTATGGTGATAGTTTAGTAATTGGATCCAATATTTATACGATAGCTGGAAATTATATTGATACCATTAATGTTGTTGGAGGTTGTAAAAAAATATTGTTAACCAACCTTACTGTAAACTTAATTTCCAGTAATGTTACAGCACAAATCTGTCAAGGTGATTCCATTTCGATAGGAAACAGTGTTTACAATCAACCTGGAATTTATAAAGACACTTTAACTACAGCAAATGGCTGTGATAGTTTAGTTATTACCACATTAACATTTACTAAATTATTAATTGATTCAACACAAGTAACCATGTGTAGCAATGATAGTGTTGTTATTGGCTCATCAGTATATTATTTACCAGGAACCTATACAGATACAATTGCAATTTCAGGAAACTGTAAAAAAATAATGGTAACCACTATTCAAATTAAAACTATTGTTGACAGCGTACAAGTACAAATTTGCAAAGGCGATTCCATAAAAATCGGGAATGTATTTTACAATCAACCTGGAGTTTTTACAAATAATCAAATTACTGCCAATGGTTGCGATAGTACTATTATTTTAACATTAACACAAACAATTCCAGGAATATCAAATTTGTTAGCCACAATTTGTGAAGGCGATAGTTTAACATTTGGAAATTTACATTATGCATCAACTGGTATTTATTCAATAAAAATTCCAACTACAGGTTGCGACAGTACTGTAATTCTTGATCTTACCGTTGAACCCAAACCAAACGCATCTATTTATGTTAGTAATGATACCATTCAAGCAGGTTTCAATATTCAATTGGTAAGTACTAATACAAATGCATTAAGTTATCTGTGGTATGGAAGCGCCTATTTTACGGATCCAAATCTTCCCAATACAAATGCAGTTTTAAATAACGCAGCTTGGATTTATTTAACTGTAACTAACGCTAACACTTGCTCCAATACTGATTCCATCTTTATTAGAATTGAAAATAATGATGGAGATAATTGTGAAGATGCTTACCTATTTATTCCGAACACTTTTACTCCAAACAATGATGGAATTAATGATACTTACAAAGTAGTTACTTCGAATATTAATGTGAAAAGAATTCTGATTTTTAATAGATGGGGAGCAAAAATATTTGAAGGTGATGATTTTAATGATGCATGGGATGGAAAATACAGAAATGATGATTGTCCTGAAGGTGTTTATTATTACCTAATTCAATATGATAGTTGTATTGATAAAAGCAATCGTTCCAAACATGGATCAATAACTTTGTTAAGATGACAGTAATTTGTCCAAAATCGTAAATTTTAAAGCTAATGGTTTAACATTTTATAAATGCCACGTTTTTAAGAACCAGCTTAAAATTCGATGATTTTGCATTAACAAATTAGAAATTGTATTAGAATTGCTACATTATACTAAAAACCTAAAGATTTTTTCATGAATTTAAGCAGAATAAGTATATTTTTGCGGCAATAATTCTAATTCGACGAATCGCATAAAAACAACTCGCTTTTTGTCATTTGAAAATCTAATAGCATGCAAATAGGACCTAACAAGGTAGTGGCAGTAACCTACCGACTTCAGAGTAGCCAGAATGGCTCTGAACCCGTTTTCGTTGAAGAAACTGGAGACGAAAACCCTCTTACCTTTCTTTTTGGATCAGGGCAACTGATTCCAGAATTTGAAAAGAATTTAGAAGGATTAACAAACGGAAAGGCCTTCGTCTTCAAAATTGATTCTGAAAATGCTTACGGAAACATGGACGAAGAAGCCCTTGTGAAAGTGGGTACTGATATGTTTAAAGTTGATGGTGTTTTAGATATGGAAATCCTTAGAGAAGGAAATATGGTTCCATTACTTGATCGTGATGGAAATCAACTGATGGCGAAAATTGTTACCATCTCCGAGGAGGAAGTTTTACTAGATTTTAATCATCCTTTAGCAGGACAAAATTTACATTTTGAAGGAACTGTTGTACTTGTTCGTGAAGCAACTGAACAAGAACTTGAGCATGGTCATGCTCATGATGGAATGCACGATCATTAATCTTATAACAAACCCTGAAGTACAGACTAACCCTGAAGTACAGACTATCGTCTGACTTCAGGGTTTTTCAGTTACTATACTTTTACTGAAGTATTATCCAACGAAAATTTTCCGGAATCTTTTATAGCTTTAAATCCTCCCTTTACATCGATCAAATTTTCATATCCTCTTGCTCTCAAAATAGATGTAAATACCATCGAACGATATCCTCCTTGGCAATGAATATAAACAGGCTCATCTTTGGAGATCTTCAACATGCTTTCATTGATAAAATCAAGAGGGGCATTTTCAACATCTGAAATATGTTCTGAAGAATATTCGCTTTCCTTTCTTACATCAACAATTTTAATATTCTTTTCTGCATTTTTTATTTCCGACAATTCATCAGCAGAAACTGATTTAATAGAATCAATTTCTTTTCCTGAATTCTTCCAAGCTTCAAATCCTCCTTTTAAATATCCAATAGAATGATCGTACCCAACACGTGCAAGACGAGTAACAACTTCTTCTTCTCTACCTTCATCAGCAATCACTAAAATTTGTTGTTTGATATCAGGAATTAATGAACCAACCCATGGAGCAAATGATCCATCAATACCAATGAAAATTGAATTCGGAACAAAACCCTTAGCAAAAGTTTGAGCATCGCGCGTATCTAAAAGCAAAGCACCAGTTTCGGTTGCTATTAATTCAAAAGCATCTGGATTTAAAGCTTGTGTTCCTCGTTTAATTACTTCATGAATATTATCATATCCTTTTTTATTTAACATTACATTTAATGGAAAATAAGCAGGAGGAGGCAACAATCCATCAGTAACTTCTTTCACAAATTCTTGCTTGGTCATATCTTTTCGCAATGCATAATTTGATTGCTTCTGCCTTCCTAATGTATCCAATGTTTCTTTACTCATGTTCTTCCCACAAGCAGAACCAGCACCATGCGCAGGATAAATGGTAAGATCATCTTCTAAAATCATTATTTTATTCCTTAACGAATCGAAAAGATATCCAGCTAAATCGTCTTGTGTAACATCACTTTTTTGAGCTAAATCTGGACGACCAACATCACCAATAAATAAAGTATCACCTGTAAACAAAGCAATATTTTTTTCATTTTCATCTTTTAAAAGATAACAAGATGACTCCATCGTATGTCCTGGTGTATGCAAAACTTTAAATGATATTTTACCTACCTTAAATACTTCTTCATCCTTTGCAATAATTGCATCAAAATCAGGATTTGCATTGGGTCCATAAATTATTTTAGCTCCAGTTGCTTTCGCTAGATCAACATGTCCGGATACAAAATCAGCGTGAAAATGTGTTTCGAAAACATACTTAATTTTTAAATTATCTTTTTTAGCTCGATCGAGATAAGGTTGAATTTCACGCAATGGATCAATAACAACTGCCTCTCCATCCAATTAAA
>JANPGA010000467.1:0-3564 GCA_031423735.1 Bacteroidota bacterium
TTTCACATGGGCATTAATATGGTTTAATAAAAGTTCATCAGGATGTTTATCATCACAACAAAACATGCACATTGCTGGATGGCTTTTTAGTAAAGGATGCAACGCCTCAAAATTTCTAGCCGCCGATCCTTCTCGAATCAAAATTTTCATTCCATGTTGAATTTTATCCAATGCTTCATCAAGTGTAAAGCACTCGTGATCTGTACTGATTCCTGCAGCAATGTAATTGGCAGCATCAGCACCTCTTAAACCTGGTGCATGACCATCAACAGGCTTTCCCAAACTATGTGCAACAGCTATTTTTTTCATCACTTCTGGATCTTTAAAAAGTACTCCAGGGTAATTCATCATTTCACTCAAATAAACAATGTCATCTCGTTTTAATAATTCTTCAACAGCTTCAGAATCTAGGATGGCCCCCGAAGTTTCAAAGCTCGTTGCAGGAACACATGAAGGAGCTCCAAAATTAAATTTCAATTTAGCATCCTTAGCGTTTTCTAACATATAATAAACACCTTCAATACCATTAACATTTGCAATTTCATGAGGATCACTTACAGTAGAAATAGTACCATGTTTTAAAGCTACTCTAGCAAATTCATAAGGAGTTAGCATCGAACTCTCAATGTGGATATGTGCATCAACAAAACCAGGCATTATAAAAATATCCAATGGTGCGTCACCTTCTTCAAAATGTGATATTTTATCACCTTTAATAACTAAAGTTCCTGATAATACTTTACGATTTAAGACATCAATTACTTGTCCACTTATTCTCTGAATATTCCGCATCCCTTTTTTTACAAAGGTATACAGTTCGCTATTATGAGATTATGTATTTCTTGTCAAATAATTCATTAATTTTTATTTTTAATTACCAAGTTCTTGAAATATAATTAAATTTGTCTTGTTATTAATCCAATTTATTTCAATTCAATGAAAACAGGTAAAGTAAAATTCTTCAATGAGGCTAAAGGATATGGTTTTATTTTAGAAGACGAAACAAACAATGAAGTATTTATTCATCACACAGGACTAGTAGATAAGGTTCGTGAAAACGATCTAGTAAGCTATGATGTTGTTGAAGGAAAAAAAGGAATGAATGCTGTGAACGTAACAAAGATTCAATAGTCTTTTTACTTCTCTTGTAAAATCCCACTTCGTTGAATCGGAGCGGGATTTTCCCCTTTAAGATGTGACTCCCAAACTCATAAAAGCTATACCCCCACTTTTTTGCCTTTATTATCTATAGGCTACTATCACTTTCCTTAATACATTTGTTTGCTAATGCGTTCACAAAATTTCTTCGAGTCTTCTATCGAATACCTTAAGGGCGTTGGTCCTCAGCGGGCTGAAGTATTACGCTCCGAATTGGGGATTTATACTTTCGGCGATATGCTTCGGCATTATCCTTTTAGATACGTTGATCGCTCCAAGTTTTATGCAATTAGTGAAATTCGTGAAGATCTCCCCTTTATCCAGATAAAAGGAAAAATAATTCGAATTACGCCGCATGGTGGTAAACGTACAACCCGTCTTTCTGCAATCTTTACTGATGGCATCGGGCAACTTGAACTTGTTTGGTTTCAGGGAATTAAATGGACTAAAGAGAATTTAAAATTGGGGGTTGAATATATTGTTTTTGGAAAACCAAATCTTTTTAATGGCAAGTTTAATATTGTTCATCCAGAGGTAGAAGAAAATTTAAAACAAGAAGGACAAATTGGACCATCACTTACTGGTGTATATGCAACTACCGAAAAGTGTAAAGCAAGAGGGTTGGATAGTAAATCAATTTTAAGGTTGCAACGAACGATACTTGCAGCAATGCCTAGTACAATTCCTGAAACACTTTCTAAAACAATTATTCAGCAAAAAAAACTTTTACCTATTCGTGAAGCATTAGTAAATATTCACATTCCAACCGATGATAGATTATTATCGGCAGCAACTTATAGATTAAAGTTCGAAGAGTTGTTTTATGTTCAACTTCGATTGTTAAAAGCCAAAGCAGTTCGTTCTGATCAATACAAAGGGAAATTAATAAATAAAATTGGTGATTGTTTTAATGAGTTTTACCATAAACATCTTCCATTCGAATTAACAAATGCACAAAAGAGAGTGTTAAAAGAAATTCGGTCGGATATGGGTACCGGAAAGCAAATGAATCGGCTTTTACAAGGTGACGTTGGTAGTGGTAAAACGATGGTAGCCTTGCTGAGTATGCTCATGGTTATTGATAATGGATTTCAAGCTTGCTTAATGGCTCCTACGGAGATATTAGCTGGACAACATTTTCAATCTATTGCAGAACAATTGCAAAACATGGATTTGAAAATTGGTCTCCTTACAGGAAGTACTAAAAAATCACATCGCGATTTTTTACTCGAAGAATTAAAAAATGGAAACCTTCAAATTCTTATTGGTACACATGCTTTAATTGAAGATCGAGTTCAGTTTCAAAATCTTGGTTTAGTGGTAATTGATGAGCAACATCGATTTGGTGTTGAACAACGTGCTAAACTTTGGATGAAAGATGTAGAGGTTCCACATGTACTGGTAATGACTGCTACTCCAATACCTCGAACGTTAGCAATGACTTTATACGGAGATTTAGATACTTCCATTATTGATGAACTTCCCCCCGGACGAAAAGCAATTAAAACAATTCATCGAAACGAATCAAATCGCCTTGGTGTATTTGGTTTTATGAAAGAAGAAATTGCGAAAGGTCGTCAGATTTATGTGGTTTATCCATTAATTGAAGAATCCGAAAAGTTGGATTACACGAACCTCATGCACGGCTATGAATCTATTTGTCGTGAGTTTCCGATGCCACAATATTATGTGAGTATTGTTCATGGTAAAATGAAACCAGTCGATAAAAATTTTGAGATGAATCGCTTTAAGGAACATCAAACGCATATTATGGTTGCTACAACTGTAATTGAAGTGGGTGTAAATATTCCAAATGCTTCGGCAATGGTAATTGAAAGTGCCGAACGATTTGGGTTGTCGCAATTACATCAATTACGGGGTAGGGTAGGGCGCGGTGCTGAACAAAGTTATTGTGTATTGATGACAGGAAGTAAGCTTAGCAATGATGCGCGTCTTCGCATGAAAACAATGTGTGATACAAATGATGGTTTTATAATTGCTGAAACTGATTTAAAACTTCGTGGCCCCGGTGACATCGCCGGAACACAACAATCAGGTGTAGTAAATTTACATATAGCAGATCTAGTAAAAGATGTTGCCATAATGGAAGAAGTAAGAGAAATTGCTTCCGAAATTCTTCAAAAAGATCACCAGTTAGTTCTCCCTGAACATCAAATATTTATCGAGCAACTTTCGATTTTACAAAACGATAAAAGTTATTATAGTAGAGTGAGTTGAAAATAATGAGGAATGAGTAATTAGGAGTGAGGAATTGTTTTTTTTGGAACATATTGAAGAGTAGAATTACTCGTAATATGAAAATATTTTTATCTAAGAAAGATGAAGATGATTTATTTTGGGACTCAGGAATAATTCATTCCATTTTTTAATTCAAGTAAAATTCTG
>JANPGA010000468.1:0-4211 GCA_031423735.1 Bacteroidota bacterium
TTTATGAGCCTTCTATGTCTCATTGTTATTCCTTTGCCGCGGTAGCAGGGTTTAGTTTTCATTTGCGGAAATTTTTTATTGAAAATAAAAATAATGATTGGCTGATAGCCTGTGTATGGTTAGGAATAATTTTATTAATTCGACAAATAAACGGACTCATAATTTTGGGCATTCCACTTATTGCTGGTGATCTCAAAATTTTTAGAAATGGAATTGTGTATTTATTTAAAAAGCCAAAATTTCTTTTTCTGGGGATAATTATTTCATCTGCTTTTCTTTCAATTCAACCATTACTATGGCATGCTCAAAATGGCCATTGGATAGTTTGGACCTATTTAAATGAAACGTTTAATTGGGATAAACCAGCTGTATTAAAAGTATTATTTAGCTATAGAAAAGGATGGCTACTCTATACCCCATTGTTTTTATTTTTGATTCCTAGTTTTATCATTCAGTTAATACAAAAGAATTGGTTTTTGTTTTTTGCAAACTTATTTTTTTGGTTGCCTTTAGTTTATGTAATTAGTTGTTGGTGGTGTTGGTATTACGGAGGTAGTTTTGGTCAAAGGGTATTTATAGATTTTTACCCATTGGCAGCAATTAATTTAGGCTTGCTTTTAAGTATGCGCATGAAAAAAATTGCCGCAAAATTAATTAGTGTTATACTAGCTACTTTTTTAATTATTAATCTTATTCAAACATATCAATATTTAAAGTATATCCTAAATTATGAAAAGATGGATAAAGATAAATATTGGTCTATTTTTTTGAATCCTAGTTCATACAATGTAAAAAAGCTTTATGAAAACGTCAATAAATATCCTCCTTCGGATTTTCATGGAATACTGATTCACTCTTGGTTTACCGACTTTGATGAAGGTTCATCTGACTGGACAAACTGGCGCAATGATGATCTGGCGGATGAATCACTATCTGGTAATAAAGTAATTATATTACAGAAAGGAAGTGATAACTCTCCAACCTTAAAAACAAACATTACTAGTGATGTTTTGGAAAATTCATCCTTATTAATTAATGTTTGGTATAAAGGTGAATATGTTGCACCAGAGCTAGAATTAATTGTTTCTATCGATGATACCATTGGTGGAACACCATATCGCTTTTCCACAAAGGTTGACCAGTTAAAAATTATTAATCAAAAAGACGATTGGAAAGAAGTTCAATGCAATATAAAACTTGGAACTTTACCCTATAAAGGCCTTTTTAAGTTAAATACTTATCTTTATAATCCCGGAATTCATCCAATGACCTTTGATGATTTGGCTATATTTCTATATAAAGATTCAAGTAGTATCAATTCCCAATAATTTCTAGCAGAAAATAAAGTTTAAAATATGAACATAGATTCAAATAAGGCTCCTTTATCAAAATGGTATGCTTGGCTAATCGTGATTTTCTTTATTGTTCTCCATACTTATAACAGGGTATTTAACTATGATCATTTTAACAATATGATCAGTTGGGATGTTTTATCGTATTATATTTATTTGCCATTTACCTTTATCTATCACGATATCGGAATGCATGATCAATCGATTATCAAACATATATTTGAGGTTTATCATCCATCCGAAACATTTTATCAAGCTTATTTGCTTCCTAATGGCAATTGGGTACCAGCATATACAATGGGGTTTGCCATTCTATTTATGCCTTTCTTTTTTCTTGCGCATCTATGGGCATACTTAGGTGGATACCCTATGGATGGCTTCTCCTATCCTTATCAATTTTGCATTACCAACGGTGTTTTGCTTTACATCTTGCCAGGAATTTTTATTGTACGGAATTTATTGCTTCGTTATTTCACCGATAAAGTTGTACTTATGAGTTTAGTCTTAATTACACTCGGTACTAATTATTTTCACGAAGTATTTGATGATTCTCTAATGCCTCATGGAATGATGTTTACAGGCATAGCTGCATTCGTTTTTTTACTTGATTCATGGTATCAACAACCAACCAAAAAAAGATCATTCGTTCTTGGTCTATTAACAGGGATTATCCTGTTATGTCGTGGTAGTGAAATCGTCATAATTTTCTTAGCTCTTTTTTGGAATGTTAAATCAAAACAAGATTTTATTGACCGATTGCACTTTTTTAAATTGAATTTCACATTTATTCTATTGATTATTTCTGGAGTCTTTTTAGTTTTCCTTCCTCAATTTATTCATTGGAAAATTATGACTGGTGAATTTTTATTTAATAGTTATAAAAATACTGAAGGAGTTGACTGGGCAAATCCAAACATAGTGGAAGTGCTAATTAGTTTCAGAAAGAGTTTACTAATTTATACTCCGATGTATCTCGTAATGTTTATTGGGATATTAATGATGCGAAAAAAATTACCAGGATTATATATCCCATTTCTATTATTCTTTTTAAGTAATTTATATTTATTATCCTGTTGGGCTGCTTGGTGGAATGGATTCAGTTTTGGGATGCGTTATTGGGTTGAGTCGTTTGCCGTAATGTCTATTCCTTTAGCTGTTTTTTCTGAATGGATTTTAAAACGAAAAATAATTCTTAAGTCAATTGTTTTGCTGATTTTACTCGTTTTTATATTCCTAAATATTTTTCAAACTTGGCAATACTGTAATAATATAATTGATGGTTCTCGGATGACCAAAAAATATTATTTAGCAACTTTTTTGAAAAGAAAAATTCCTGATGGAGCAGAAAAACTATTAGAAATTAAACGTAGTGATGGTGAATTCGAATCGTTTGATAACCCGGGAGATTATGATCATAGAACACTTGCCTATTTTAATTTTGAAGATATTAATTCTGCAGTGATCGACACCTTCTGTCAAGATTCAACTATCCGTTATTCAGGGAAATACTCTTATCGCCTTGATAAAGATCATCCGTATTCTCCTACTTATCGTTTGCCATATTATTTGGTCACTGAAGGTGATCATGCATGGATACGTGTAACATTATACTACCGTTCGGAAGTTGATTTAAAAGACAATCCAGCTAGTTTGGTGATTTCTATGGAACGATATGGGAAAGGAGGTCGTGATAATAATAAATATCGTGCAATTGATTTAGAAAAAAGAGAATATAAAACTGGTGAATGGAATTATATCACCTTTGATTATCAAACTCCATTGCCATTGCATGACAAGGATAAACTATCTGTTTATATATGGCATCGAGGAGAACATCCATTTTATATTGATGAAATGAAAATTGAAGATTACACCCCAAAAAAAGAGTAATAATTTATTTAAATGATTCATATAATTCTGCAGTAATAATTCCGCTATTTAATTTAATTATTTAGATATATATAATTTTGTTTGCTAATTTGGTGATCTATCCATTTATGTTAAAATCAAAAAATACAGTAAGTATTATAGTAGCTTATACAATTACAGTAGCAATTGGACTAGTATTTATCACCTTTAATATTGTTGGTAATAAAATGAATTTTTTCCCTGGGGGTTTAGGCGATACAAGATTCAATTTATATATTTTAGAACATGGATATAAATTTTTCACTGGACAAATTACATCATATTGGAATGCTCCATTTATGTTTCCTGAAAAGGATGTGATCTCTTATTCTGATAATTTGATTGGATTAGTTCCATTTTATGCAATATTTAGATTTGTGGGATTTGATACATTGTCTTCCTTTCAAGGTTGGTATATGTTGCTAGTAGTATTAAACTTCACTTGTTGTTTTTTGCTTTTACAATGGCTGTTTAAATGTGAATATGCTGCTGCATTAGGTGCATTTGTTTTTACTTTTTCCATTGCACTTCAATCCCAAATGACCCATGCTCAAACATTCGGACGATTTCCTATTCCATTAGCGATTTGGATGCTATTACTTTTTGGTGATAAATTCAAGTTAAAATATCTTTTTGCTTCATTTATGCTATTTGTTTATCAAATATATTGTGGCATATATCTTGGGTTTCTTTTGTTGATTCCATTTACTGTTATTTTAGTATTAATATTTTCTAAATTTAGAAAAGAATTATTTTTACGTTTTATAAAAGAAAATAGTATTATTAGTTTAATTGCTTGTTTTTGCATTCCATTAATAACCTTAATACCCTTATTAATTCCATATATAAATAGATCACGAATAGTTTCAATTCCCCAATATGATGAAATTGCAAATACAATTCCAGTTTTAAAATCATATTTATTTAGTCAGCATGGAAGTTTGTTTTGGG
>JANPGA010000469.1:0-2066 GCA_031423735.1 Bacteroidota bacterium
AAGCTGATTATGTATGCAAAATAAAAAGAGACTGCAATAGATTGCAATCTCTTTTTATGATAAGTTAATTTGTTTTATTTAACAATGCTAATTTTCTTACTATAAATTTCATTGCCATTTATTAATTTAACAACGTAATCACCATTATACAATGTTCTTGTATCAAAGTATGCAATTGTACTTCCTTGGTATAATATTGTTGTAGCTATTTTTTTTCCAGTGATATCATATAATTCAACATCCACACTTTCTTTAGCTAAATCTGTCATCTGCACTGCCATGAAATCTCCAGCAGGATTTGGATAGACATTGATTTTATTTTCTGTTTTTTCAATGTTATTTAAACCAGTTGCGGATGGAGTATAAGTAGTAACTCCTACTGGAATTGTTGTTACTTTGGTTGCAGTTTTAGTTCCATAAAAAGTAGGTCCAACTACATATGGATAAGCTGAATTCCAATTTTGATCTACGGTAGTAAAATAGCAATAAGTGCCATTCGGATACTCTGGTGTTACACAAAATCTACCATTATGTTCATCTAAATAATCTGGTGTCAATGATGAAGTAGTATTGTATTGATAATCTTCTCTAAAGTATCCAATCGGATAGGTGGCATTTACTGCAGGCCCTGCGGTAACTGTTGTTCCTGTGTAGTAGGTTGATCGGGTTGTAATAGAACGATATGTCCAACTTGATTTCATTCTAACAATTGGTCCTGTCCCGTTTACATTTTGATAAGCATAGGCTCCATAAATTGGAAATCCATCATAAGCAAATCCAAGTAAAGGTGAATGTTGTGTGCTGTCAATTACATATAAACCATCCGAAGCATATAAACTGCAAACTGTTGATATAACGTTTAAGTCTAAATTGAATGCACTTGGATTTTGATGATGGTGATAATTTCCCATTGCTGGATGAGCTTTCGCACAATCAAAACCTAATCGTTCACCAACAACTGCATCGCGATTCCATACGCCATCACCCATTCCGCCAAGCGGTCCGCCTTTAAGGGAGTTCGTAGAGTTTTGCCAAGATACACCATCTCTATAATCAAATAATGCAACTCCATTAATAAAAATTCCAATATTTCCACCTGTTGTATTGGTTGCTACCCCAGTATTTAGAACTGGATTTAATGATACTTTAAAAATGGAATTTTGTGCTGTTGCCAATGATGGATTACCATCTAAAAATGGGCCTGTAACATATGCTGGTATTCCAGTTGCAGAAACATAAACCCAATCAACAGAATACTTAACTGATTGTACATTTGCAAGTACTGCGTCGTTAATTGGTGTTGAATTCCCACTAACATAGTGGCGCCCCATGATGCTTGTAGTATTCTGCATAAATGATGTAATTGCAGGACTAAGTTGAGCGTTTAGCACCAAGCAATTTACCGTCATTACTAAGACTAATAAATATTTTTTCATGTTAATTGTTTTATTTTTTATTGGTAGTTTTATGAATTGGAGAATATTTAATGTTTTTAATTATAATGGATTTTTATTGATTTAATATTTGGCGAACTCTTTAAGTAATCATAATTTATTGAGTAAAGTCATAGCTAGTTGTGGATGTAAATGCAACAGGTAATTTACTCCAAGTTTCAATAGAATTTCGATGTTTAACAACAATATAATAGGATGATCCAGTTCTTGATGAGGAATAGGATAATGCACATGTCCCATCAATTTTTACAATTCCCTTAACACTTTCTATCAGGGAGTAAGGAGATGTTGAAGCATGTAATTCTACTGTGATAGAATCAGTTCTTAAGGCATTAATGCTTTTGCCACTATTTAATAGTACAGGATCCATCGTTTTACCTGTATTATAAACTCCTTGAATAAATACTTTTAAATTTAAGGTGGTCACCGTAATGAGTGCATAAGTAGTTACTGTTTCAGTGATAGAGGTCGGTTTTGTAGCAGTCTTTGTACCGTAAAAGGTAGGCCCTACGATATATGGATAAGCCGAATTCCAATTAGCATCAACTGTTGCAAAATAGGCGTAAATACCATCAGGATATTCAGGTGTTACACAAAATCTTCCGTTATGAA
>JANPGA010000470.1:0-4571 GCA_031423735.1 Bacteroidota bacterium
TGAACCAACACCTTGTTCATATTTGATCTTGGTAACCCGCGCAATGTTTCCTGCCAGCGCCTGATTATCCTTTTGGGAAACCAGTGTCTTCAGTGCGTTATCAAAATTGATTGCGGATTGCTTTATCTCCAGATCAATTGAATTCTTAAGATTTACAGAAATTTGATTATGAGTAGGATTTGGATATATTTCGAATAAATTTGAATTTGCAATTTCATCAATACCGTTACACACTTGGAATGTAACTCCTATAGTATCTTTTCCAGTACATCCTTGAGGATTAGTAACTGTAACAAAATAATTTACAGTAGCTCCTACAACAGATGATACAAATATTGATTGTAGTGTACTACCTGTATTCCATAAATAAGTTGCGGGAGGATTTACATTTGAATTAAGTTGCAGGCCTTGATTGGTACAAATTAATGTATCGTTGCCAATTTTAGGATTAGGACTTATTGAAGGGATTGCAATTATTGTATCAGCGGCAGTTGGACAACCTGCAACAACACCGAAAGGTAAACTATTATAAATATAAGTTCCATAAGTATTTATACCTGGAGTAAAGGTTCCTAAATATCCCCCTACAGTTGATGGCCCAGACCAAGTGCCAGTTGTTATTGGTGTTCCAGGAATTAAAGAAAACAAATCAACAGAAGTTAAATTTGAACAAATATTTTTAAGCGCAGAACTATGGAGCCCTGAAGGAGAACAAATGTCCAATGAAAAATCGTCCATAGATAGGTCATTCCCATTTCCTCCGTCTACATTAGTGTAAAAAGAAATATAAATCTTACTAGTAGTTGGAGTGAATGTTGGTGATTGGAATTTTATCCATGTAGGAGAAAGAGGAGCTAAAACACTTGCAGTATTGCTAATAACAACATTATTTTCATCTTCAACTGTAATTTGAATATTACTTTGAGGTGCATTAAAAGTAGTAGTAAAATAAGCAGAGAACCGATAATCGGCATTTGAACAAACTTCAATTGTATCTCTGTAAAATATATCTCCAATACAAGTTCCAGCGCCACCAACACAATTTTGCATATTAAAATACAAGGAATAAGATCCTGAATGAACTGAATAAGATTGAGGAGTAGTTTGATAAGTTGATCCAGGAACTATTGAATTACAAACGGAAGTATATTCAAAACCATCCGTAATTTGATTAACAAATGAACATTGAGAAAAAGCAATATTAATATTAAAAATTAATAAAGAAATTAAACATAAATAAATTCTAGTTTTAGATATCATGGTAATTGATTGATTTTTTCTTTATAGATACTTAATGTAGCAAATATAAGCAAACAATTGAACAATATTCAAATTCCGAAGTCAATTTATTAGTTGCCTTTGTAACTGGAAATCTAAACGCTAATGCAACTGTGAATGTAGTATTCCCCATTTCTACAATATGGGATTAAGTAATTAATCTCATATTTTTAATCGACATAGAAACTCAATCGAAACTTGCCGCAAAACATAAAAGTTATTTAACTCGCTTACGATTTTGTAAAACCTTACACCTTAATAAATTAAAATAAATGTTTATGTTTCAAGATGATTTAAAATATCTTTTCTTGAAACATAAACATTTTTAAAATAAATACTTATTTCCCAAATGGAATATGTAATTGTAATCCTATGTTTCTTCCCATATCTCGTACACCAATATATTTTACTAAAGAGAGTTGATTATAATAACCTGTATTAATTGCATTGGTACAAAAAATATCGAAAGTTGCTTTTTGTTTTCCAAGTTTAAAACTTGCGCCAATATGAATATCTAGTAAAGTATATCCATCAGTTGCCAGTTCATATTCAGCAACATTCTTTTGTTTTTCAAAATTACGAACAACAAATGAAATATAATTGTCGTTAAATTTCCAAAACTTGTCTTTACTTAATTTAACTTCCCCAATTAATTTATTAGATGGAATATATGGAAGGTTTCCACCCTTATCAAGTTTACCGTTAATAACAGCATAAGTTACTTTTAAATCTAACCATTTCAATTTTGCAGGATGAATGTCGAATCCAAATTCTCCACCGGAAATTGTTGCATCACCTTGCTTATAATCATAAAGCGGGAACTGATTAACTGCATCTGTAATTGCTACCATGCTATCACCTGTGTTAGCAATGTAGATGTAATTTTTTATCTTGTTGTAATATCCTCCAATATTGAGTGATATAAATTCATTCTCATAAATAAATCCAAGGTCACCTTCTGCATTTTGTTCCACTTTTAAATTTCTATCGCCACGTTCAAAACGATAGGTACCTTCATGCTTTCCATAGGTTGCAAGTTGAGCATAATTAGGTGCACTGAATCCAGTAGCAGCATTCAACTTAATTGTAAATTTACTATTTAAATGATATGCTGCACCAATAGAAAATGACACTGGAGAATAATCTTTTTTGAAATCTGTTGAAGGTTTAGGATTAACAGTATCTGCAGAATTTACTGTAGGTACAACAATAAACGAATCGGTAAGAGTAGGCTCAGTGCGATAAGTCATTGCTTCAATATGACGAGCATCAAAACGAACTCCACCAAGTAAATTTAATTTATTATGATCGTATCGAAATAAGCCATAGCCAGCGATGTCGCTCACATTTGCATCAGGTACTAAAGCTTCAATTCCATTATTTGTATTTTTCAAAAAAGTTCCCTGAGAACCAATAGTTACTCCAAAACTTTTTTCTTGATTACTAGTCCATTTAACATCGTAGGTGGTTGTTTTTAATTGGAGTCCAATTGCAAGCTCCTTTTCTCCTTTAACATCTGTTGGTTCGAATTCTTTTCGATCATTAGTTTGATATCCAACATTAATATTCACCTTTGATTTTCCTGTAAGTATAGTATTCTCAAGCGAAATAATTTGAGTAGTTACATCCTGATAAGGCGCTTCCATTTCACGATCTCGTTGTTCTTCTTCACCTAAAGGATTTCCGGAAGTGTCCACTGGTTCAACTTCTACAATTCCTGATTGTTGATTAAAATAACTGTATGATAATTTACTGACTCCCCATTTTTGAATTATACCAACATTTGCTTTACCAGCCATATTCATAAATTTACTGTTAGCAGCAAACTCTTCTTCTTCTTTTGATTTATTTTCAGATTCCGCTTCGTCCTTTTCTCCTTGAATATAGTTTGTATGTGAAGCTCCTCCAAAACGAGCACCATAAAATAATCCATTTTTTGCTGCACCTTTAAAACCAAAATCACCATTTATGCCAAGTGTGTTCGATCCAAATCCAAGATTTACATCACCAACATTTGTACCTGCAGCTGCTGGCTTTTCATCAACAAAAATTAAAGCTCCACCCATTGCATCAGCACCATAAATTAACGCGGCAGGTCCACGTACAATTTCAACATTTTCTAAACCAATATCACTTAAACCCAAATCATGATGATCGTCCCATTGCTGATTTTCTATTCGAGTTCCTTGGCTAAACAACATAATCCTATTAAATGAAAGACCACGTATTACGGGCTTTCCAATTCCATTTCCAAGACTAATTTTATCAACGCCTGGCTGATAACTAAGATTTCCCATTAGTGATGGCGAACTGTATTTTCGAATATCTTTCTGCGAAACTCCATTAGCAGAAAAAGGAATATTATCAGGAAGCGAAGATGAGTTAGAAGTAATCAATACTTCTTCTAATTCTGTTTCTGAAACTTCCATGCTGATAATAATATCTGTATTACTATTAAGTACTAATGTTTGCACTACCGATTTATATCCCAGACCTGTAGCTTGAATTTTTACAATACCCTTGCCTAAGCCTTCAAATGAAAATTCGCCTTTACTGTCGCTTGATGTTACTTTTTTGTATTCAGGAATAAAAATATTTATTCCTTCAAGTTGCTTTCCTGTGACCTTATTTGTGACCTTTCCTTTCACAGAATTTTGGGCTAAGGCATTCGCACTAAAAAATAATAATATATATAATATAGACTTTATAGTTTTCATTAAATATTGATTTTATGATATTTTAAGAAATAATAGACATGTAAACTTTTTACAACATTTCATAATGTTATAAAAAATTTATTAAGAATTAATTACCTAGGAAAGAATACCTTTGGGTGGTGGAGTTACTACACTGAAAAAATTAATTATGAGAAAGGCTGAATAAGAAGAAATTATTTCTTGTGCTAAAACACCAGCAGGTATTATTACTATTCTATCATCTAAATAATAATCCTTTATAATGTGCTTTAATATTTTGTTAGTACTTTGGTTATGCTTTTCTTCTTGTATATCTGACTGACTATTTAAAGAAGTTTGTAAAGCAGCATAAATATTTTCTTCTACATTATCATTTACGCAATAAAAATAAATAACCCCTTTGTTCGAAAATTCCATTTTAACATCATAACGATTTCCAGCATAAATAATCTCTTTGTTTTCTTTACGAATAAGTAACGAAGCGTCTTCGATTTTTAATAGTTGGAGTTGGGAATTATCAGAATGATATAGTAATTCTTTAATCGAACTTCGGTTATATGCTTCGAAAAATTTAATAATAATAATATATCCTCCTAT
>JANPGA010000471.1:0-3520 GCA_031423735.1 Bacteroidota bacterium
GAAAATTATTGCGTTGAGAAATAAGCATATCACCTAAATAGGTTCCCGTTTCGAATAAAATAGTGCAATTGTATTTTTCTTTTAAATCTCTAATTATTCCTTAATTAATGATGCAGGAGGGAAAGGTTTGCCTGTATTTTCCTATTTTTCAAGCACCTTTTTTATTGAGCTTACTATATGTTAAATGAATTTGATTTTGCAAACCCATTGGCATTTTCTCAATAATTCCTTTAATTACTCCTGTAATTTGCATATTGTTTTAATAAACTATTGTAAATAATATGAGCCTTAATTTTTGACAATTTACGCTGTGAAGATAATAATTTGTAAAATCATTTTTCAAATTCAAATAGTAGGTAGCATATGGATTATAATTTTAGATTTGATATTCCACAACAATCGCCACAATTATAGATAAAAAATATCACGTTCGAAGGAATTACTTATTAAATTTGGAATCTAAAATTTGGTGATTAATTTCTTTTTGTTAATCTAATTTGAATAATTATGAATTCTTTAAAACGTATAGGCGTATTTAGTTCAGGTGGTGATGCTCCGGGTATGAATGCCTGTATTCGAGCAGTAGTGCGCACAGCTATCACGAATGATTTGCAAGTTTATGGCATTTTGCGCGGTTACCAAGGTATGGTTGATGATGAATTTCTTCCTCTTACTTCACGATCGGTAAGTAATATTATTCAACGAGGAGGGACTATCCTTAAAACAGCTCGAAGTAAGGATTTCTTATCAAAAGAAGGAAGAAGCAAGGCCTATAAGAATCTTAAAAATCATCAGATTGATGCTTTAGTAGCAATTGGTGGTGATGGAACATTTACTGGTGCTGAGGTATTTTGTGCTGAATATCCAGATATTCGAATAATTGGAATTCCTGGAACTATCGATAATGATTTATCAGGAACCGATTTTACAATTGGGTTTGATACTGCTGTAAATACAACCATTGAAGCTATTGATAAAATTAGAGATACCGCCGCTGCTCATGATCGTTGTTTCTTTATTGAAGTAATGGGACGAGATTCTGGATGTATAGCCCTTTGGGCAGGGGTTGCTGGTGGAGCTGAGGCCATCTTACTTCCTGAACATGAAACCGATTTAAATGCCTTGATAAATAAACTCGAACAAGGTGCAAAACGCAATAAATCAAGTAGCATTGTTATTGTTGCCGAAGGAGAAAAAAATGGAGGAGCACAAAAAGTAGCCCAGCAAGTAAAGGATCGACTTCCTGATTATGAAACCAAAGTAACCGTTTTAGGACATGTTCAAAGAGGAGGAAGCCCAACGGCTTTTGATAGGATATTAGCAACAAAATGCGGAGTAAAATCTATTGAAGCTTTATTAAATGGCGAAAACCGAGTGATGGTGGGGATCCGTGAAAATAAAATGTGTTTTACTCCCTTATCAAAAGCAACAAAACAACATGATCCGTTAGATATTGATTTATATCGGATGATAGATGTTTTATCGATTTAATTTAATTGCAAATACATTTTTATTAAAGCATACTTTTACTTTAATTTCGTCGTTACTTAAGACTGAAAAAAATCAAACCATGAAAAAAATTATTTTACTTTTAGTTTCAACTTCTATCTGTTTGTCTTCATCCGCACAGCAAATTATGTCGAAAAAAGGCTATCCAATTTTACCCGAAAAAGGTGAATGGAGTATCGGATTTGATGCTGTACCATTTTTCCATTTTTTTGGAAATCTATTCAATGGAAATACTAATAATAATTCTCCAGAAGCGCAGTATAGAAAGAACCATCCACTTACCATTTCCGGATTGATAGTTAAAGATGAAAATACTGCTTATCGCGCCAAAGTTAGAATTGGTCTTAGTAGTACTAAAACCGATACTTTAGTTCTTAAATTAGGAAGTACAAATCCAAATGAAAGAGTTGCCGACGAAACAAAGGTTAATGATACTAAATTCGTATTTGGTGGCGGAATTCAAAAATGGAAAGGTCATGGTCGAGTAAAGGGAATTTATGGTGCAGAAGGATTACTATCGTTTGGTGGTCATAAAACAATTTACACTTATGGAAATCCATTAAGTAATCAAAATCAAATTCAAAATCGGTTAAAATCACAAAAGCAAGGTACTGAGTTTGGTTTGCAAATCCGTGGCTTTGTTGGTGTTGAATATTTCTTCGCTCCTAAAATGTCAATTAGCGCTGAATATGGTTGGGGACCTACAATAACTAGTGTAGGATATGGTGAGATTCAAACCGAAGGATGGAATGGTGCCAGTACAGATACCAATATTCAAAAAACTAATAAATCTAGCTTTGTGGGTTTAGATGTTGATAATGCCTCTGGCGCTATTAATCTTAGTCTCTATTTTTAAATAAACTATGTTATTGAAACATCTAATTTTTCAATAATACATCTTAGAAAAAAAATATAATGTAAACGCCACATTTGAATAGTCAAATGTGGCGTTTTCTGTTATATTATTAGATCTTAATTTCCAATCGTTTTTTGGTAATCTTCCCATTTAGTTTGTTTGAAAATATCAGCTCCAAAATATTTTAAAACGGGCATTAATTGTGGAACTGTTTGAAATCCTGCTAGAGGTGTTAAAAGGTTAAATTTTTCATCCATAAAAACAAAATTTGGATAGCTCATTTTTCCACCTAAAAGTGATAAGGCTAACTCGTTGGCTTTGTATTCTGGCTTGTAAACAAATATTTTTCCTTGGAAATGTAAAGTGTCACGTGTTTCAGCATTTAAACGGACAGCATAATAATGATCGTTCATATAATTTATAACAGAAGAATCTTTAAACGTAGAAGCATCCATTTTTTTGCACCATCCACACCATTCTGTAGAAATGTCAATAAATACCTTTTTAGGAGTAACACTACTTAATGCTACAGCTTGTTCAAAACTCATCCAACGAATATCATTGGCACCTTCACTTTTTTTATCCACTTGCGCATTGCATGATGAGTTTAACAATACAATGGATGATAGAATTAATATTATTTTATTGAGTTTCATTTTCGTGTTTACGTAGATTTTTAAATTTAGATAGGTTTATTTTACTTCTCCCATTAGTTTTCTCACGAAAGGAGAAATAACGAGCAATACTACACCGCTAATTAACGCATAAATTGCCAATTGATGATAACCATCTGTATAAGAAATTAATTTATCAGATAAGGTTGCATTTTCGTTTGGCGAAACCATTCCTGCACCCAGTATCCCAGCAGCATATTGTCCATAGGCACTAGCGAGAAACCACATTCCCATCATTACCCCTTGCAAGCGCTGAGGCGAAAGTTTTGTCATGATAGATAAACCAATAGGCGAGAGGCATAATTCACCAAATGTTATAATGAAGTAGGCAAATGTGAATACATCAAGTGAAGTGATACCTTTTTCATTTGCAAAAAATCGAGTAGCGTAAAAGATGTAGAATGCTGCAGCTAAAAACAAAAATCCTAAACCGAATTTAACTAAGGTATTAGGTTCGATCTTTTTCTTGCTCATCCAAACC
>JANPGA010000472.1:0-12438 GCA_031423735.1 Bacteroidota bacterium
CGAGTTTCTTGATTCGGGAACGCGAAGGTATATATTTGCGACAAATTATCAGAACAAATGTCATTTCAAAATATAATATTTGATTTAGGAGGTGTTATCATTGATATCGATTATAATCGCACAGCAACTGCCTTTAAACAATTAGGAATCAAGGATTTTGACACCATTTATTCTAAAGCAAAACAAAATAAATTGTTTGATGATTTTGAAAAAGGAATTATTTCTGATCATGATTTTAGAAAAGAATTGAAAAGTCATCTGCCAATCGGGACTACTGATGCAGATATTGACGGCGCCTGGAATGCCTTAATTGTTGACTTTTCAGCTCATCGAGTAGAGTGGCTTAAGAACCTCAGCAATCGGTATCGGATTTTTTTATTAAGCAATACAAACCAAATCCATGTAAGAGCTTTTACAGCAGTAGCGGATGAGAAATTTGGGAAAGGAGTATTTGAATCCATCTTCGAACAACATTATTACTCTTGCGAAATGGGAATGAGAAAGCCTGATGCTGAAATTTTTGAAAAAGTACTTTCAGATAATCATCTTAAGCGCGAAGAAACTTTATTTATTGATGACAGTATTCAACACATAGAAGGCGCCCTTAAAATTCAACTCCCTGCGGAATGGCTCCAATTAGAAAAAGGAGAAACAATTGAAGTAAAATATGCTTCGTTGTTTAAGTGATAATCATTTTCAAATTAACACCCATGAAGTGAAAAACTTCAGGGCAAGCATTGGCACCCATGAAGTGAAAAACTTCAGGGCAAGCATTGGCACCCATGAAGTGAAAAGCTTCAGGGCAAGCATTTCTATATCATCGTTTAATAATATTCAAACCTTCCCAGGTAATATTTTCATCATTATGAACTTGCTCTTCCATTTTTTTCTTTGCATCAAATCGGTTTGCAACAGGAATTACAGCAACGTTTTCTAACTTAATTTTATTTACAGAGAAAATACCTTCAATAAAAAAATTAGAAACTTCATTTGCACTAAACATATGTTTTTTTGTCAACTTCAATGAAACATCAAATTGAAAATTTCTTGGATACCATCTGCCGTTCATTTCTTGGTAATCAACTTTTCTATTTATCGTTGGATTCTCAATACCAAATCCCATCATAAACAAAACAGGACGCAACAATATAGGTATAACAATTTCATCAAAAGTTACTACATTCACTATTGCATACGAATTCAAATCAATATAAATTTTTCCTTCAGATCGTGCGTGATCAACCTTCCCTTTTGATTTATAATTAATAGCTATTAATTCCTTTCCCTGATAAGTGGAAGATGGCCCGAATTCGAAATTAAAATTTTTAAGTTGTAATGTATCTAAAAAATCCTCTTTCCCTTTTATTACATCTAATCCTAACAACATCTCAGGACCAGCGAATGAATTTGCAATATTTACCTTTTCTTTATCTTCATCCTTACTTGGAGTTTTACCTTTAGCCCTATCCTTTTCTTTTTGTTTTTGGCTCTTCAATTTCTTTTCGTCGCGTTTTGCTTTCATAAAAGCGATTTGTTTTTCTTCTGCCTTTTGAAATAAAAGTAGCTGATGTTGATTTTTAACAGTGTCCTGATAATTTGGATAATATGTTTTAAAAATTGCCTCGTCGAAATTTATTATTTCTTTGTTTTCTAAAGTTCGTTTACGATAATATTCTTGGCTAATAAATGGCTTATCAGGATAATTATATTTTACTCTTCGCATAGCAAGTCGAATATAATCTGCTGCATTAAGAGGACGAATTACAACTTCTTTTAACTCAATTAAATTCGACTTCAAGGTAACTTGGATAGGTTTATCAATTAAATTTACTGCTAAGTATTCAGGTTTGTAGCCTAAAGAATTTATCACTAATGTATCATCATAAGCATCTTCAGGTACATAAAAGTCAAAATCGCCATTCTCATTAGTTGTTGTTCCCATAAATTTCTTCTTTAAAGAAATTGAGATAAACTGCATTGGGGCTTTCGTATCTATATCTTTCACATTTCCACTTATCAAACGCTGCTTTTGAGCATGTGCAGATTTGCTAAATAAAAGAACAAGAATAAAACAACCTAAAATTCTAAGGATAACTTTCATAATAAAAGAATACTTTAAATACTGTTTAATTTAATTACTTACAAACTCATCCTTGAGTAATGAGTATGAATTTGAGTCTTCGTAAACACCATCTTTACAATAATGTTTTCTTAAATTACCTTCATAACTGAATCTAAATTTTTCCATTACTTTTTGTGATGCAATATTATTAGGTTCCACAAATGCTTCAATACGATTTAACTTCATTACTTCAAATCCATATTTCAAAATAGGCGTCATTGCTTCAGAAATAAATCCATTTCGCTTATTCTCGTCATCATTTAAAACATAAAATAACTCTGCTCGTGCATGTTGCAAATACCATGTATGATATCCACACATTCCAATTACAATCTTTGATTTTTTCTCAATAAGTTGAAAATACAACACTGTTTTATTGAATGTTTTTAAACCGCCATTAAGTCGTTCTTTTTCTTGCAATAAATCCTCTGCCGTTTTAAAGCCAAAGAACATCATTAACTCATAATCATTATAGGCTTTAAACACATAATCATAAACAGCAGGTGTTATTTCCCTTAGTAATAAACGATCAGTTTCAAGAATTTTTGTTTGCAATGTTTTCATTTCAAAAAGCCTTTGGCTCATTTTAACAAATTAAGTAAATTACCAATTGCTTTTTTATAGGTACAATAAACTATTTAATTACGTTTAATTCTTTTCCGATTTTTGTGAAAGCAGCAATTGCTTTATCAAGATGATGGCGTTCATGTCCTGCTGAAATTTGAACACGAATACGAGCATTTCCTTTTGCAACTACAGGATAAAAGAATCCAATTACATAAATACCTTCATCTAATAACTTAGTTGCAAATTCTTGCGCAAGTTTAGCTTCGTACAACATGATTGGAACAATTGGATGTTCGCCTGGTTTAATATCAAATCCTGCTTCTTTAATTTTTGCTCTAAAATATTTTGTATTTTCCCAAAGCTTATCACGCAATGTTGTGGTTTCACTTAGCATATCAATTACTGCATTTGATGCTCCCACAATACTTGGCGCTAATGAGTTTGAAAATAAATACGGACGAGAACGTTGACGTAATATTTCTATCACTTCTTTTTTAGATGCAGTAAATCCACCCATCGCACCACCTAATGCTTTTCCCAATGTACCAGTGATAATATCAACACGTCCCATCACATTGCGATACTCATGCGTACCTCTTCCCGTCTTGCCCATAAAACCTGATGCATGACATTCATCAATCATCACTAAAGCATTATACTTATCCGCTAAATCACAAATTTTATCAAGCTGCGCAATCGTTCCATCCATTGAAAAAACACCATCAGTAACAATAATTCTCTGACGAAGATTTTGAGTTGCTTTTAATTGCTCTTCTAAATCCGACATGTCGTTATGCTTAAAACGAAAACGTTGCGCTTTACATAAACGAACGCCATCAATAATAGAAGCATGATTAAGTTCATCACTAATTATTGCATCTTGATCATTAAATAATGGTTCAAATACACCACCATTCGCATCAAAAGCTGCTGCGTATAAAATAGTATCTTCCGTTCCTAAAAATTTAGAAAGCTTTTCTTCCAACTCTTTATGAATATTTTGTGTACCACAAATAAATCGAACACTCGACATTCCAAAACCGTGCGTATCGATAGCGTTTTTAGCTGCGGTTAAAACTTTAGGATGCGATGACAATCCTAAATAATTATTTGCACAAAAATTTATTACTTCTTTACCATTAGCTACAATATCAGCAGCCTGAGGAGAACTGATAACCCTCTCCGCTTTATACATTCCTGCTTCACGTATTTCGTTTAATTCTTTTTCTAAGATAGGTTGTAATGTGTTGTACATTTTATTAATTTTTATATTCTGTAAAACTAATGTTTTTGTAGTTAAATTTAAAAGTATTCAAAAACACATTTTAATAGTACAAACTACAACAATTGATACATTTTCCCCGGCAGTGTTTTTAGCAGTCCTTTCATTTCCATCGCTAATAAAACAGAAGAGAGTTTACTGAAAGGCCATCGAAGTTCCATTGAAAGTACATCAATATCTGCCTTAGGCATTAGCTCAAGAATTTTTACTAATTCTTCCTCTTCAATAGTAAGATCAACAAATAATTTTTTTTGAACCATTTTTGGAGAAGAATCAGTATTATTTTCCTTTTCCCAGCCCATTAAATAGGTAACATCAGCAGCAGAAGTAATCAAGGCAGCTCTATTTATTCGAACTAATTTATTGCAACCTTCACTATACGGATCATCCAATCGACCTGGAACAGCGAAAACATCTCTCGAATAGCTATGTGCAATGTCTGCAGTGATTAATGCTCCACCTTTTTTTGCAGCTTCTACAACAATTACGGCATCACAAATTCCAGCAATAATCCGGTTTCGTGAAGGGAAATTTTCTCGATCTGGATTGGTACAACTTGGATATTCGGTTAACAAACCACCCTGCTCTATCATTTTTGCTGCTGTAGCACGATGTTGACCAGGATAAATACGATCTAAACCATGCGCCATCACAGCAATTGTTGAAATCCCATATTTAAGTGCAGCACGATGTGAATGAATATCAATACCATAAGCCAAACCACTTATTACAGTGACATCAAGTTGGGCAAGCTCTTCAAGAAGTTTATCGGTAACTGTTTTGCCATAATCGGTGGCATTTCTGGTTCCAACCATAGCAATCATTCTACTTTTATTGAGATCAGTATTGCCCTTAAAATACAATAGAATGGGTGCATCATAGCAATGTTTTAACCTTTGCGGATAATTTTCTTCGAGGTAAAACAAAGGTTGGATTTGATGCTTCAAAATAAATTCGATCTCTTGATCTGCGCGGGTAAACAATTTATGAGTAGCAATTATCTCCGCCGTTTTCGGACCAATTTCAGGGATCTTTAAAAGGGCTCTCTTTTTCTGTTTAAAGATGGCTTCTACGCTGCCGCAATAGCTTACGAGATTTCGTGCTATAACAGGGCCAACATTTGGCAATAGCGACAAGGCAATACGGAACTTAAGTTCTTCAGTTGTTTTCATAATCATTAAAGTTGCTGAAGCGGGATAAAAAAATCACCTGGCAGCATTTCTGTTGCAAAAATACTTTTATGTTTCGAAAATACATCGCATCTTTTCACCAGATTTGAAAAAATATGAACATGGACACTAATACCATCATTAAAACAACTGCTAATTGCAAGCACAAGGGGATTTTTTTAAAAGTATTTCTCACTCTTATAATACTTATTTATGTTTCAAATTTTGCTCTTGCACAAGTTGGAAGTGTAAAAGGAAAAGTAACTGATGCTAAAACTCATGAAACCATCCCAGGGGTATCTCTTTTTGTATTACCCGTAAATCTTGATTTATCTTCTCGTGAAAACGGTGAATTTTTAATACGCTTGAATCCCGGGGAATATACACTTCAAGTTCGATCGATGGGCTATACAACTCAGGAGAAACGCTTTACAATCACCAATACCGATCAGGTAATAGTAAATATGGAACTTCAGCCTACCGCAATAGAAATGTCAACTATAGTTGTAAGTGCAGGAAAATTCGAGCAAAAGTTGGATGAAGTAGTGGTTTCGATGGAAGTATTAAAAGCCGCTCAAATTGAAAACAGCAATCAAAATACAATGGAAACGGCAGTAGAAAAAGTTCCAGGAGTAACTGTAATTGATGGTCAGGCAAATATTAGAGGTGGAAGTGGATTTAGTTACGGTGCCGGTAGCCGAGTTTTGGTTTTAGTGGATGACCTTCCTCTGCTTGCCGCAGATGCGAATGATGTAAAATGGAGTTTTTTGCCATTAGAAAATATTGAGCAAGTTGAAATTCTTAAAGGTGCCTCCTCTGCATTGTTTGGATCGTCAGCATTAAATGGTGTAATTAATTTACGCACTGCGTTTCCTAAAGATACTGCTGAAACAAATTTCACTTTTTATACTGGAGCATATGATACTCCTTCCAATTCAAATATGAAATGGTGGGGTAATAATTCACAAACTACTACCGGAATGAATTTTTCTCATCGTCAGAAAGTAAAGCAATTAGATGTTGTTTTGGGTGGCCATTATTTTAATGATGAAGGATATCGTCAAGGGGAGACAGAAAAAAGATTTCGATTTAATACTAATTTACGTTATCGTTTTAAAAACATACAAGGCCTATCAGCAGGAATTGCAACAAATGTTATGCGAAGTGAAGGAGGTTTATTTTTGCTTTGGGCAGATGATACCACGGGTGCATTAACTCCACTTGGAGGATTAAATCCCTTAACAACTACAATAAGTTTATATACTACTACACGCGCAACTTTTGATCCTTACATCACTTACACAGGAAAATCAAGTAGTCATCGAATCCGCACCAGATATTTTTTAACAAACAATAAAAACAATACTAATCAAGAGGCGAAGTCGGAATTTTTTTATGGCGAATATTTATTTCAACATCACTTTAAAGAATTGCTAACGCTATCAGTTGGATTCAATGCAAGTAACTCGAAAGTAAGTGGCGATCTTTATAGCGAACAATCAGGAGAAAACAATGCTGCATATGCTCAAGCTGATTTAAAATATAAACGATTTAACATTTCAACTGGATATCGTGTTGAGCAAGGTAAAATTTCGTCGGAAAAACTTAAAGCACAACAATTATTGAGAGCAGGAGCAAGCTATAAACTTTTTGAAGCAACACACTTAAGAGCCTCCTACGGACAAGGTTTTCGATTCCCTTCCATCGCCGAAAAATACATTCAAACACAAGTTGGAAGCATCGTTATTTATCCAAATGATTCCTTAAAAAGTGAAACAGGATGGTCGGCAGAAATTGGTATTCGCCAAGGAATTCAAATTAATAAATGGCGTGGATTGATTGATGCTAGTTATTTTCAAACGGATTATACAGATATGATGGAATTCACATTTGGTTTTTGGGGAAATCAAAATGATCCGGCAGGTGGATTAGGTTTCAAATCAACAAATATTGGAAATACAAAAATTACTGGTTTTGAATTTTCTCTTGGTGGTGATGGAGACATTGGAAACGTTCATCAAACTATATTAGCAGGCTTTACTTATATAAATCCAATCCAAAAAGATTTTGATGCTAAAGTTGATACCTTAAAAAATACCGCAAATTATAATGTACTAAAATATCGTTATCGCAGATTGTGGAAATTCGATTCAGAAACAACCTACAAAAGATTTACTTTAGGTTTAACCGCAAGATATTATAGTTTCATGGAAAACATTGATCGTGTATTTGAAGGGGTAATTCCAGGAGTTAAAAAATACAGAGCCAACAACACAAATGGTGATTGGGTATTTGATGCAAACCTTACTGTAAAAATGATAAAAAATATGCGTGTTGGATTTGTTGCTAAAAATTTATTTAATCATGAATTTGTTACTCGTCCGGCTGATATGCAACCACCAAGAAGCTTTACTGTTCAATGTTTGATTAAATTATAAAATTAATTGAAGTAGGATAACTGATGAAAGGATTTATAATCATACTTAATCGTTTACCTGCTGCTGCAATGGCAATTTTCCCATTTATTTTAATTCATCAAAAAACTATTCCAGCTGGAGATCGATTAATTAACCATGAACGAATCCACTTACAACAACAACTTGAATTATTAATTTTACCTTTTTATATTTGGTATCTCTTAGAATATTTAATTTGTCGAATTAAATTTAAGAATCACGATAAGGCTTATCGAGCTATTAGATTTGAAAAAGAAGCATACAACAATGATTCTGATTTAAATTATCTTCAAAAAAGAAAACGATATAATTATCTTTTTTAATTTTCAAAACAAACTCAATACTTAACGTTTCAAATAAAATTAACTTTAAAAGAATTACTTAAAGATGCCAATTAGAATGTCGAAGGATGATAATTCATCCAACTCAAATGATAATTACCCAGGTAATGGAGGAAACGGAGGACGAGGTGGCGGCGGTGGAAATGGAATTCTAGGAATTTTATTAATGCTATTTTCACGAAGTCCAAAATTGATGATTGTTGTTGCAATTTTATTTGGAGGTTATTACTTTTTTAGTGGGCAATGCAATCCGTCAAAACCATCTGCTAGTATTAGCAAAGTATTCAATCTTGGTGCAACCCTTGATCAAAAAGTTTATGATCAAGCAGAAGTTTATGAACCACTTGCTGATAATAGAAGTAATCCATTACCTGAATCGATAAGCTTGGCCGAATTTGCTCCTGATCGTAAAAACCAAGGTCAACAAGGTTCATGTGTTGGATGGGGAAGTACCTACGCCGCGGCAACAATTTTGCAAGCAAAAGCTACTAACAGCGATCCAAATGCTGTTGCATTTAGTCCGGCATATACCTACAACCAAATTCATTTAGAAGATTGTCAAGGTTCTTATATTCTGGAAGCTGTAAAAGTTTTACAAAATGGAGCATTGCCTTTTAGTCGTTTTGAATATAACGATCAGGATTGTTCACGAAAACCAAATTCGCAAGAACGACAAGCTGCTGGTAATTTTAAAATCAAAGGAGCTGACCGATTATCTAAAAGTGGCGATGACTATAAAACTGATCTATTATCAATTAAACAGCATCTTGCACAAGGAGCGCCAGTAGTAATTGGAATGATGGTAGGCGGTACTTTCATGCAAGAAATGATGGGACAAAAAGTGTGGTTGCCCACTCGTGAAGATTATGACATGCAAGGATTTGGTGGACATTGTATGTCGGTGATTGGATATGATGATTTTCTGGAAGGTGGTGCATTTCAATTGATGAATAGTTGGGGAACAGAATGGGGAGAAAATGGATTAGCGTGGGTTCGCTATAAGGATTTTGATTGGTTTTGTAAAGAAGCGTATGGATTGTATCCTACAGGAACTGATAAAAAATTTACAACAGATGCTATTGATATTGAAGTTGGATTAATCAACAATGAAGATGGAAAAGTAATTCCTTTAAAATTTGAAACTGAAAATACATGCTCCACTATTTCGTCTATCCGTAAAGGAACAAAGTTTAAAATGGAATTTACAAATAATGTTGAATGTTATACCTATGTTTTTGGTGAGGAAACAGATGGCAAAAGTTATGTATTATTTCCTTATACTAAAAAGCACTCTCCATACTGTGGCGTAACTGGAACAAGATTGTTTCCAAAAGACTATTCGATGCAAGCAGATGATCTTGGCACAAAAGATAAAATTGTAATTGTTGTTACTCGACAGCCTATTGATTATGTTGTGATTAATGATGCAATGAATAAAAGTTCCCAAAAAGGACTAGAGGCTATGGTTAAATCTGCCTTGGGCGATAAGCTGTCGCACCAAATTCAAGTAAATGGGAATACGAAAATATCAGCAAATGGGACATTAAAAGAAGGTCAGGCTTTTGCAATTGTAGTGGAGATTGATAAAAACTAGGATACGAATTAGGTTTTTAAGCATGTACCTTAATTTAAGATGATAAATTCATAAAATCTTTAGAATTAAGGGTGGTTTGTAACTTTGAATAGACTTACTTTTGTTGCGTGACTAAAAACGCTATCATTTCCGTAAAGGATTTAAAGAAAAATTACGGCGAATTCCAGGCTGTAAAAGGAATTTCATTCGATGTTTATGAAGGTGAAATATTTGGATTACTGGGTCCGAATGGTGCAGGAAAAACTACCACCCTAGAGATTATTGAAACCTTGCGTGAGAAATCTTCAGGTTCGGTAACGCTGGCCGGCATGGATATCAGCAAAAATGGAAATGCCATCAAACAAATGATTGGTGTTCAGTTACAAGCTGCAGGTTATTATCCAAGTTTAACATTAGTAGAATTGATAAAACTTTTTTCTGGATTATACGACATCGAAACCGATGCAATGAAAATGTTGCGATCAGTTGGATTAGAAGATAAAGCAAAAGCAAAGTACAAAGAACTTTCAGGCGGACAAAAACAACGATTTTCAATTGCTACAACTTTAATAAATAAGCCAACGATTATATTTTTAGATGAACCAACAACGGGATTGGATCCACAAGCAAGAAGAAATCTATGGGATTTAATTCGTACTATTCGTGATAACGGAGCAACAGTTGTAATCACTACTCATTACATGGACGAAGCAGAACAATTATGTGACAGAGTTGCAGTAATGGAAGCCGGAGAAATAATTGCCTTAGATACTCCCGATGCAATGATTGATAAATTAATTGCTTCAGGATTTGAGCGAAAAAAAGAAGTAAAAAAAGCAAATCTAGAAGATGTATTTTTAAGTTTAACAGGACAAGAGTGGAGAGACGAATAAAAATAATGACAACATTTATCATTTATCAAAAATTTAATATTCGTTTAGAGAAAATATAATTATGCCAAGAGAATATAGTCAGTTTCGCGCAATGTTTGCAATTGCAAGAGCAAGTTTCCGTTCAATAACCCGTAGTCCTTCGGCGGTAGTTTTTACATTAGTATTTCCATTGATATTTATTTTGGTATTCGGATTTTTAGGAGGAAGTTCGATCAAATTAAATATTGCTCTTTCAACTAATTCGGATATAAAAAATCCAATTTATTGTGGGATGATTTTTAATCCAACCATTTCATTACAACAAGCTTTATCAGATGAAGAGCAACAAAAATTATTGTTAAAAGGAAATTTGGATGCAATCATAAATATTCGAAAAGTAGTATTAGACAGTGCCTGGACTTATAAAGTTGATTTAATTACAACCTTATCTTCAAAAGAAAAAGGTGTGATTGCTAAATCCATTTTAGAACATTTAATTGATAAGGCAAATTTAAAAGCAGCTCATATTGATCAACCAATGGCTGAATTAGTTCCTCTAGTTGTTAAAGGACGTGAATATAAAACGATTGATTTTATTTTACCAGGGCAGTTAGGATTTTCTTTGCTAAGCACCGGCGTATTTGGAACTGCATTTGTGTTTTTTAATTTACGTCAAACTTTAGTGATCAAACGATTTTTTGCAACTCCAATAAAAAAACCGTTTATTGTTTTAGGAGAAGCCATGAGCCGATTAGTATTTGCATTATTAGGTGCTGCATTTATCATTGGGATTGGACATTTTGCTTTTGGATTTACTTTAATACATGGTTTAGCTACATTCTTTTCTATGTTAGGACTATCTGCTCTTGGCCTTATTGTATTTATGGGATTTGGATTTGTTGTTTCTGGAATTGCTAAAAGTGAAAGCACCATCCCTCCTCTTGCAAATATTATTACACTACCTCAGTTTTTATTGTCGGGCACTTTTTTCGGAATTGAAAACTTTCCTTCATGGCTACAACCTATTTGTAAGATCCTTCCTCTCACCTATTTAAATGAGGCTATGCGAAAAATAGCATTCGAGGGGGCAGGATTTTCGGAGATTGCCTTTCCGGTAGGTGTCATTTTGCTATGGGGAATTATTGTTTATGCCGCAGCGGTTCGCCTTTTTAGATGGGAATAATGACGTCTTGTCAGTAAAAGTGAAGTGGTTTATGATTTGATAAAGGCTGAAATAAAATATCGAATCTTCAATAAATTGTAGATGTATTCGTTAATTAAATGTAAGAAATTATTAAATTACTTCTTGAAGTAAAAACTTCTAACGCGATTTAGTAATTTCTGCCGTAAATTTGCAACAAATAAAATTTAAATAATATGTTAGGGATCTATTTCATTTCAATTGTATTCATGTTAATTGGTTGGCTGGTAAGTCGTCAATTGAAGAATAAATTTGCTCAATATTCACTTACACCCATTAGCAGTAACCTCAGCGGGCAAGATATCGCTGAACGAATGTTAAAAGATAATGGCATCACCGATGTAAAAGTAATTTCTGTTGAAGGACGACTGTCAGATCATTATAATCCTTTAGACAAAACAGTAAATTTAAGTCATGATGTTTTTTACGGACGCAATGCAGCTTCTGCAGCAGTTGCTGCACATGAATGTGGACATGCCGTACAACATGCTCATGCATATAGCTTACTTCAACTACGATCAGCATTAGTTCCTGTGGTAAGTTTCTCCTCTCAATATATGCATTGGGTATTACTAGCAGGAATTCTTACCATTAATATGTTTCCAAGTTTATTATTTATTGGTATCCTTCTTTTTGCTGCAACTACGGTTTTTAGTTTAATTACATTACCTGTAGAGTTCGACGCAAGCCGTAGGGGGTTGGTATGGTTAGAAAATTCAGGCGCTGTTACTTCACAAGAACAAACATGGTCGAAGGATGCTTTATGGTGGGCTGCCATGACGTATGTTGTTGCTGCACTTTCATCCATTGCTACGTTGATGTATTATGTGATGATTTATATGGGAAGAAGGAATT
>JANPGA010000473.1:0-4695 GCA_031423735.1 Bacteroidota bacterium
TTAATGACTCATAAACCCAAACAATTTTGTAGTTAAAAAACATGAATTACATTCTTTGTAAATAAAGTAAGATTAAACAAAAGTAAAGATGAGTGATTTTAGTAATGAAGGATATTTGAATATGGAGCTTTTGCGGTTTACTACTGCAGGAAGTGTTGATGATGGCAAGAGTACCTTAATTGGCAGATTATTATTTGATTCAAAACAAATTTTTGAAGATCAATTAGACGCTATCACTAAAACTAGTAATCAAAAAGGATATGAGCATGTTGATTTAAGTTTACTTGTTGATGGATTAAAAGCAGAACGTGAACAAGGAATTACTATTGATGTTGCATACCGTTATTTTGCAACACCAAAACGTAAATTTATTATTGCAGATACTCCTGGCCACATTCAATACACGCGTAACATGGTAACGGGAGCAAGTACCGCCAATGTTGCATTAATACTCGTTGATGCGCGTAAAGGAGTTTTAGAACAAACAATTCGACATTCATTTATTGCTTCACTTTTAAGAATCCCCCATTTAATTATTTGTGTAAATAAAATGGATTTGGTAGATTACAAAGAAGACGCATTTAATAAAGTGGTTGATGAATATCGACATCTTTCTTCAAAGTTAGATATTAAAGATGTACATTTTGTACCTATTTCCGCCTTGAAAGGTGATAATGTAGTTGATAAATCGACTAACATGAATTGGTATGGTGGAGCTACATTAATGTACTTATTAGAAACCATCCATATCAGTAGTGATGAGAATCACATTGATTGTCGTTTCCCAGTTCAGTATGTGATACGACCTCAGCAAACAGAGTATCATGATTTTCGTGGATATGCTGGACAAATTTCAAGTGGAATTTTTAAGCCCGGTGATAAAATAAAAGTGTTACCAAGTGGTGAAAATGCTGTAATAAAATCGATTCAGTTATTTGAAGATAACATTGAAGAAGCGTATGCTCCTATGTCGGTTACAATGACTTTGGATAGAGATGTTGATATTAGTCGCGGAGATATGATTGTTCGTGAAAACAATGTACCAAATATGAGTCAGGAATTTGACATCATGATTTGTTGGATGAATACTGAGAAGTTACAAGCTGGAGGTAAATATGGATTGCGCCATACCGTGAAGGATGCTCGTTGTTTAATCAAGGAGATTCGTTATAAAGTTGATATTAATACTTTGCATCGCAATGAAGTTGACAAAGAAATTGGGATGAATGATATAGCCCGGATCTCAGTTAAAACCACCGTTCCAATATACTTTGATTCATATCGTAAAAACCGACATACAGGGAGTATAATCCTTATTGATGAATCAACTAATGAGACTGTTGCGGCTGGGATGATTGTTTAATAATTTGAAAATTTTTCGATTTGAAAATTTGAAAATAACTACTAACTAATGAGTAATTTACAGGAACTTTTATCGATTGGTATTAAGGCGGCGGTTTTGGCGGGGAAGGAAATAATGGAAATTTATAACAACGATTTTACTGTTGAATTTAAAGATGATAAAAGTCCGTTAACAGAGGCTGATAAGAATGCGCATTTGAAAATTGTTGCACAACTCTCAGAAACAGGACTTCCCATTTTAAGTGAAGAAGGAAAAAGCATTTCATATGAAGAGCGAAATAAATGGAAAATATTTTGGCTTGTTGATCCATTGGATGGCACTAAAGAATTTGTAAAACGCAATGGTGAGTTCACTGTAAACATTGCACTAATTAAAAATAACGTTCCGGTAATTGGTGTAATTTATGCTCCTGTATTAAACGTCCTTTATTTTTCGGCAGAAGGAATTGGTGCCTTTAAATTTGAAGCTGACTATGATTATTTGAGTCACCTAATTCAAACCAATAACATAAGTGATCGATTAATTAAACTATCAACATCTCTTCCGATAAAAGATTTGGAACGACCATATACCGTTGTTGCAAGTCGATCGCATATGAGTGATGAAACAATTGCTTTTATTGATGAATTAAAAACAAAACATGGAGAATTGAATTTGATTTCTAAAGGAAGTTCACTTAAACTTTGTTTAGTTGCTGAAGGCTCTGCCGATGTGTATCCTCGTTTTGCACCTACAATGGAATGGGATACGGCGGCAGGAAATGCAATTGCACTAGCCGCAGGGCTGACTGTTACAAATGGACACGATAGAATTAATCCGATTTCCTATAACAAAGAGAGTTTATTAAACCCATGGTTTATTGTTCAGTAATTTTTATATTTTGATGTAATTTTTATTGCTTAATGGAAGCCTTTTATAAAATAAATACAATAACAAGAAGCTAATACTCACTTAATATTGGAAATCTATTTTTGAATCCATTATGGAACATCCTATTATTACTTCTAAAATTCAAAACAGGGCATTCATTCTTTTTTCGATGATGATGTTGGCTCTATACTTTATGTTCACTGGTAAATTCGGATTAATATAAACTCTTAACATTTTAGTAACACTTGCATCATTTTATGGCTATATTGAAGCGATAAATTTGTATTGTGAAAAACAAAATCCACTTTCCACAATTTTCAAGTTTGTTAATCAGTTTTCTACATCGACTTTTACTATTCCGATTGAAATCCTTTGGCTCACCTTTCAAACATTTGCGAAGCGAAGATTTTCAACAATTAAACTCCACAGTATAAATTGAAAACAGCTGAATCATCAACAGAAAGCAGGCGACATGTAGAAGTTGTTGTTATCTCTGATGTTCATCTTGGAACGTATGGTTGTCATGCAAAAGAACTTGTAGAATATTTACGATCTATTAAACCTGGCATTTTAATTCTTAATGGTGACATTATAGATATGTGGCAGTTTAGTAAAAAGTATTTTCCTAAGTCGCATATGCGTGTTTTAAAAGAAGTAATCCACATGGCTTCAAAGGGTATTCCAGTGCATTATATTACTGGAAATCACGATGAATTATTAAGAAAATTTTCAGGATTTAATTTAGGAAATCTTGAAATCAAAAATAAACTTTTGTTAAATCTGGATGGCAAAAAGGCTTGGGTTTTTCATGGTGATGTATTTGATGTTACCATGCAACATGCTAAATGGTTAACTAAACTTGGTGCAATAGGTTATGATTCATTAATTATCATTAACTCCTTTACTAACTATATTCTTGACAAGTTAGGTAAGGAACGGATTTCCATTTCCAAAAAAATTAAAAATGGAGTAAAAAGTGCTGTTAAATACATTAATAATTTCGAAATTGTTTGTGCAGATATTGCTATTCGGAATGGATATGATTATGTAGTATGCGGACATATTCATCAACCTGAAATAAAGACTTTAAAAAATGAAGAAGGATCAGTTCAATATCTAAACTCGGGAGACTGGGTGGAGAATTTAACTTCGTTAGAATACAATAACAATGAATGGCGTTTGTACCATCATCCCATAAGAATCAAAAAAGAAAAAAATATTGCTACTGATCAAGATTATGTATTTCTAGATAACAAACAACTTTTTAATTTATTGTTAGAAGAAATTTATGAAAAAGATTCAACTGACGAAATTGTAAAAGACGACAATAAAGAATGAAGATTTTATACGGAATACAAGGAACAGGAAATGGGCATATTAGTCGTGCATTGGAAATTGTACCACTATTAAAAGAACGCGCTGATGTAGATGTATTAATTAGTGGATCTCAATTTGAACTCACTTTACCGTTTCCTGTAAAGTATAAATTGAAAGGCTTGGGCTTTGTATTTGGAAAAAAAGGTGGCGTTGATATTCTTAAAACCTATTTAAAGATGGATTCGATTCAATTAATGCGAGAAATAAAAAGTTTATCGCTTGATGAATATGATTTAATTATAAGTGATTTTGAACCTGTAACCTGTTGGGCAGCAAGACAACAAAAAAAGGTTTGTATTGGCTTAAGTAATCAATCTGTAACATTACATCCATTAGCTCCAAAGCCTGAAAGTTCTGATACCATAGGTAAATTAGTATTAGAACATTATGCTCCATGCACGTATAATTATGGCTATCATTTTAAACGCTTTGATAATAGTGTTTATACACCTATAATACGAAAAGAAGTACGTGAAGAACCCATCACAAACAAAGGTCATATAACTGTTTACCTTCCATCATTTGATGATGAACGTATTATACATAAGCTTCGTCATTTTTCAAAAGTAGAATTTCAAGTTTTTAGTAAGCATATAAAAAGTGCCTATAGAGAAAAGAATTTTTGGGTATTCCCTTTGAACAGCAAAACTTTCATTCGAAGCATGGCTAGTTCAAATGGTGTGTTATGTAATGCTGGATTTGGGACTGCTGCGGAGGCCTTGTTTTTAGGAAAGAAAATGTTAGTTATTCCAATGAAAACCCAATACGAACAAGCCTGTAATGCTGAAGTTTTGAAATCGATGGGTGTAACAGTAATTAAAAGCTTAAAGAAAAAAAATTACGAAAAGATTTCTGGTTGGTTAAGTGAAGGCAAGCCTATTAAGGTAAATTATCCAGATGAAACTAAAGAAATGTTAGACTTAATTATAAGCCGTCATGCGGGCACAAAATTAAATGACCATAAACATATTTCAGATTCTTCTTTTTTTGATAAAGTGTTTCCTTCTGGAAAAATAGCTGCTTCATATTAACTTCTTTTTACGGTATGAATCACAATGATGATTTTGTTTGGGGAGTTGCTTCTT
>JANPGA010000474.1:0-3617 GCA_031423735.1 Bacteroidota bacterium
CTTGATTGATAATTAAACCAACTCCAAATCCATTTGATTTTTCAGTTAAAGCTGAAAGTTTTGCATCGGCACTTATTGAAAAAGTTTGATATGGAATGGTTACAGATGCCCATTGCCGACGATGTAAACCAGCGATTCGCAAATCTCCTATAAAATTACCTGCTTCGGAGGGGCCTAAATTTAAAGGGCTATAATTAAATTGAGAAAAATGCAAATCTTGTGCTGCAAGCTTTATGAAAAAGCATGGAACAAAAATTAAAAACAGAAATGCAATAATTTTATTCAATTTTTTATAGTTAACGAATCACAGTAATGTTACCTTTTTTATTAAATCGTTCTTTATTGTAACATCCAATTTCAAGATAATAAACAAATACTCCTGGAGGCACTAAATTTCCTTTGTAAGTTCCATCCCAACCGTTTAGTTTGTTATTGCTTTCGAATACTTTTTCTCCCCAGCGATCATATATTGAAATATTCATATTTTCAATGGTATTTCCTCTTACAAAAAGAACATCATTTTGTTGATCATTATTTGGAGTGAAAGCATTGGGAATAAACAATTCAGGTTCTTTACATAAAACATTTAAAACAGTAATGGTGATTGTATCTTGATTTGTACACTGGTTTGGATCTGTAATTGTTAAGGTGTAAGTTGTAGTAATTGGAGGAGTTGAAATTGGATTTGCAAGGAATTCATTGTTTAATGATTGTGCAGGAGTCCAATTAAAAGAATAACCGCTTGTTGGTATGGCGTGTAGAATTGTAGATTGGCCTTCATAAATAGTTGTTGTATCAGCCGAAGCTTTTATTACTGGAAGAGAGTCTGAATAAACAACAGTTATTGTATCTTGAATGGAACAACCTTTATTATCAGTAACAGTGAAGTTGTAAAATCCAGGACAAAGTCCAGTAGCCTTTATAGTTTGTTGTTGTTGTGAGTCGTTCCATAAAAATTGGTTTCCACCATTTCCACCTTGAGTAATACCCTGAGCAGTTCCAATACATGCTCCTTTGCAATATGCTGGTGTACTAATCAAATTTAATTTTAGAGAATCCGGTTGAATTATTGTTATAGATTTATATTGTACACAACCATTATTATCGATTACAGTAACTAGGTATTGGCCGGCACATAAATTTGTAGCGGTTGAAGTAGATTGAGAATTTGGATCTAGCCATAGGTAGTTATAGGGTAAGTTCCCACCAGAAGCATTTACAGTGGCTGATCCATTACATTCTCCAAAGCACCGAACGTTATTGTTTAAGCTAGTGGTAATATTTAGTAATGGGGGTACTACAATTATAGTTTCAACAGTATCAATACAACCTCTTGAAGAAGTTGCTAAAAGTGTAACAGTGTAAGTTCCAGCTTGAGTAAATTGGTGTATTGGGTTATGTAGCACCGAAGTAAATCCATCTTCAAAATCCCAGAACCAAGAAATAGTATTACCACTAATGGAATTAGAGGTGTCGCTAAACGAATAGGTATTGGTACAGGTATCCCTTGTAAAACCAAAAGTAGCTTCATATTCAGGAAGTATAGTTACGGTTCCAACGGTTGTGTCTGTACAAGTATTTGAACTTGCAGAATAAGCAACTAAGGTTACTGTATAAACGCCAGTATCTGGATAAATGAAAGTAGGAGAAAAATCGATGGATGTATCAGCTAATGTTCCTGGTAATCCAAAATTCCAAAGATATGATCCTGCGTTTATGCTAAAATTTTCAAAGGTTACTTCATGAGTTCTACAATTAACAATTGGATTTTGAATTGCGGCAACTATATAGGACGGACAAGGAACTACATTTAATTGGAAATCTCTTCTAGTAGTACTTAGATAGGTTCCATTTCTTTTATATTCAGTTGCACAAATTCCAATTACATATTGACCTATAGCGTTTGGTTTGCAAGTTAACCTTCCTGTAAAACGATCGATTTGCATTGGGACGCCACCAAGCATATCGTTTAAGTTATAGGGAGGAATAAAATTAACAGAGTTGTAAGGTGGAGCATTGGGAGGTTGAGGCCTTGGATTGATGGTATCAGCTCCGTCAAATGGAGTACATAATTCATAAATTATTGAATCGCCATCAGCATCCGTAGCGGAATGATCGAAAATAAAATCGATGCCTGCGCAAATAAATGGAGGAGGCCAATTTTTAAAAGCGGGGTTACTATTCACCGAGAATACGGAGGTAGGAATAGTTGCGTAATAGGTAGCGCCGGTAGAGCTCGGATCGTAAATATTCTTAATTGTTTTATTTCTGCAACATCTTTGATAGGATAATTGATAGCCTTGTAAACGAGGTGGAAGATTTACAACGCCAACATAGGAAGTACGTTCGTAGCAGATATTTGTTGGTGGAATAAAGCAAGGAGAGTTAATAGTAGGAGGGATTGTATCCGATCCTGGAAATGTTATTTGAAGTTCAGTAACAAAATTGTTGAATTGATCAAAAATACCTACAGATGCTGGATTATCGAATAGCGGAATTCCATTGAAGCAATCGCGGTAAAGGGTTAACCGAATTTCATAATCATTATTACCGAGATAAGTGTAATTTAGTTCCCCTCCAACAATATGGGTTGCTTTTAAATTAAAAGATAAAAAAGATAAAAGGAAAAATGTGAGTAATTGTATCCTTTTAAGAGTAGTAACTATCATTACTCAATGATACGTAACATCCTTAATTAAATTGTATTATGATGGTAAAATGTTTCAACGCTACATTGTTAATCTAATAATGTTGATACAGGTAATTTAAAAGCCGTTTTTACTACTTAATTTTTAAAGACAATAGCTTTTTTTCTCCCATAAATGCCTCTAGAAGATCCTCCTTTTGAATAGGGCCTACGCCTTCAGGAGTTCCTGTAAATATTAAGTCTCCTTTTTTTAGAGTGAAATACGAAGAAACAAAAGAGATAATTTTATCCACACTAAATAACATTAAAGCAGTATGTCCTTTTTGTCGAATTTCACCGTTGATAAGAAGAGAAAAATGCAAATCATTAATTGGAGCTAAACCGGATTTGGAGATAAAATCACCTACAGGAGCAGAGCCATCAAATGCTTTTGCTAATTCCCAAGGCAGACCTTTGTTTTTTAATTTCGTTTGGAGATCGCGGGCTGTAAAATCAATTCCTAAACTTACTTCGTCATAATATCTATGCGCAAATTTTTCGGCTATGTTTTTTCCTACTTTATTGATTTTAACAACGAGTTCTGTTTCGTAGTGAATATCTTCAGAAAAGGAAGGATAGAAAAAAGGCTGACGAGCTTGCATCAGCGCAGTATCGGGTTTCATGAATATAACTGGATCACTTTCTATGGGGTTATTTAATTCAGCTGCATGAGCAGCATAATTACGACCTACACAAATTATTTTCATTAAGGTTAATTTAGGAGTTAAAAGATTTTGGATCTAACTGTGAAAAATATTTCTTTTTAAAGATAAAATAATCGGCAACAATACTTCCATTGTAAATGCCTTTTACATGACTTGTTTTTTTGTTTAACTGTTGTTGCTTCCGAATTTTACTTCTTTCAGGAAGTGATTTATAAAAGTCGATATGTGCCATAAAGACGGCTTTCATATCATTAAAATCACCATCG